>CAMWRL010000208.1 GCA_947176685.1 uncultured Ruminococcus sp.
ACGGAGCGTCAGCTGATATCCGTGCAGACGTACTTCCATAGGGTCGCCCATAGGAGCGTATTTCACAACGGTTATTTCCGTATCGGGAATAACTCCCATATCAAGAAAATGCTGTCTTAAAGCACCCTCGCCGCCCACTGAGGTTATAACAGCATATTCACCTGTTTTCAAGTCTTTAAGTGTCAATTCAACATCACTCTTTCTGTTTGTTATTGGATACTAACATATTAGCATATGTTTTTATGTTTGTCAATAGTAACAGGAATTTTCTTACAATAAATATAAAAATAATTTTATTTAGTTGAGAATATTTTACAATACTCTGTGCATAATTTACAAAGCAAAAGCATATATTTTGTGATTTCTCACAAACTTCAAAAATATTTCGTCTTTTCGGGCTGTTAAAATCACTTATATATAAAATACTGGAAAGGTTGTGCTTTTATGAAAAAATATAAGATTATACTTTGTGCGCTGATGTGTCTGTGTTGTGCGGCTTGTGAGAACAATAAACAGACTCCCGAACCTCCTGTTCCGGAGGAAGTTGAAATAATGGGCTACCGTCCGGCAGGTGTCGAAATTTCGGGGGACTTTGAGGAGATAATATCTCTTGACAGAAGTTATGATGATATTTATATCTTCGGCAAAACTACAACCGGCGGTTACTACGGATATGTCACAAACGGAAACTTCAGCGAATACGAAAAAATGAACTTCGCTCCCCGAAAGGACGAAACGGTTATATCTTCGGTAATGCTGCCGTTCGGTAAAAAAGCAGTCCTTACGTACCTTGACGGCAGGACAATGATTTACATTTATGGAAAGGACGGTTTACAGGAAGAAGTCCTTGACTGCGGTGAGATTCTGGACAGTCCGGACACTCCGGCGGAGATTTTCCCGTCAGGAAGAACCCAGTATACTATAAGCATTGACAACAAGCGTCTTGTGCAGCTGGAAAATGACGGCTCTTATATATGGGACGTTGAAGTTGACGGCGATATACTGGGAGTTTCGAGAGGTGAGGACAATACAGTGGTATGTCTTTACGATAACGGCAACGCAAAGTTTACGGCACTTGTGGACGCTAACAAGGCGATACTTACAGATATGAAAAAAGTTGACATAAATGAAGTATATGCGTCTTGTATGGGCGAAAAATACAACTGTATATGTGTATCAGATGACGGCATTTTGGGAATCAAGGACAGTACCGTTGAAAAAATAACCGATTTTGCAAATATGGATTTCAAGCCGTCTGATGTGCGTGACATCGTTGAAGCTGACAACGGCTATGCGGTTATTCTCAATGACGGAAGTATGTCGTTTGTTACAGAGGACAACGTTACGGAGCTTAAAGCCAAAAAGCTTATACAGGTAGGAGAGTTCGGAGGTGCCGGAGGAAATATCCGCAGCTTTATAAAGAACTACAATGAAAATAACGCCGACAGTGAATATAAAGTGGAACTGAAAATTTATCCCAACATCTGGAACGGTACAGAGACTTTAAGGGCGGAAATACTAAGCGGAACTGCTCCCGATATTATTGCAACGGACAACATAAATATTGATACTCTTGGAGGCTATGAGAATTTCGCTGACCTTTACCAGTTTATCGATAATGACCCCGAATTGAACCGTGAAGATTTTATGCCTAATATTCTGTCCGGTCTTGAGCGTGACGGGAAACTTGTCCGGCTGGGAAATCAGTTCCGAATACAGACCATTATGGCGGACAAGGATTCGGGTATTCCGGAAAACTGGACTGTTGACGACTTAATAAAAGCTTATGACAATTTACCGGAAGACAAAGAGATTTTCAATTTTAACAGTCTTCAGATAAGAAATACTATTTTCGACCTTATGCTTGACAGCTCAATGTATATTGACTACGAAAAAAAAGAATGTTATTTTGATTCGCCGGAGTTCATAAAGTATCTGAAATTCTTTCAGGAAAACGAAATAGGTATGACGTTTGACGAATATATGGAATGGCAGAAAAATGTCATAAATCCGTTTAAGGAACAGAAAGACACACTTATAGAAACATTGACATATGTATGCACTCCTGAAAATATATACAGTTATGCAAGAAGCAATTACAGTGTATGGGCTGGTTTTGTCGGCAACGGCACTATGGACTGTTCACCGATAACGGTTGACAATACCTATGCTATAAATGCGCACTCCCCGAATATTGAGGGAGCGTGGGACTTTTTCCGGACAATGTACACAACCGGAAACGCAGATGGTGTGACAGTTTATTATTTTCCTGTAAAGACTAAGGATTTTGAAGAACAGCTTAAAGTCTTTACCCGTGACAATGCATATGTTGACTGGGAAACCGGAAAGACCGTCATTGAAAAACGCCGTGACAGTCAGGGCAACGAACTGGAGAATTTCACGCAGGAAGAGTACGAATACTACAGAGACAAGGTTATGTCAATGAGGGTAAGAAAGAGTGATGAAATGGTCAACGGTATAATAAGCGAGGCAGCATTCTGGTATTTTTCCGGAAACGGCACAGCCGAAGAAGCTGCCGGAAAGATTCAGAAAAAAGTTGACGAATATCTGAACAGCTGACAAAATAAAAGTCCGGAAATATGATATACTCCGGACTTTTTGTATTAGTTTCTTACTATTATTACCTGACTTGAAACAGCATATCCCTGTGTAAAATCAACGTTCTGCTGTCTGTCGGGAGTGACCGATATTCCGGCAATTCCGACGTCAGCTTCATCAAGGGTTATGGACGTTATTATGGAACTGAAATCCATATTTTTTATTTTCAGTTCCATACCCAGTTCATCGCAGACAGCCATTGCAAGGTCTACGTCAAAACCCACTATTTTACCGTCAACTGATTCCTCATACGGCGGAAACTCCGCATTGGTAGCCATAACCAGAGTACCGGTTCTTGTAACGTCTTTGGGTTCATAAGACTGGTGGTCGGGATTGCTTCCAATCCAGTGCTGGGAAATATCTGCGATAGTGCCATTGCGTTTGAGTTTGGTTATAATATCGTCAAGCTTCTGCCCTAACTCCGCATTACCTTTCTTGTAAGCTATTGCATATTCTTCTTCCTGAAGAGGTTCGGGGAGTATTTTCAGATTATCGTTATTGTCAATCAGTTCGTAGGCGGTCAGTTCATCGATAATTACAGCGTCAACCTGTTTGTTTTCAAGGGCTTTGACAGCTTCAAAACCGTCCTTATACTTTTCGACTTTTGCGTTGGAAATTTCTCCGGCAAGTGTATAACCGGTCGTTCCGAGCTGAGTGCCGATAGTTTTTCCGACAAGGTCGTCTGCACTTGAAATATTTTCAGATTCGTCCTTATTTTTTCCGCATCCCGACAAGCAGGACGCCATTAAAACTATTGCTGATAATATGCTTAAAGTCTTTTTCATAAAAAAGTCCTCCTGAAAAATTCGTTTATATTTAGCATTTTAACATATTAATC
>CAMWRL010000209.1 GCA_947176685.1 uncultured Ruminococcus sp.
CCTATAGAGTGGCTGACCTTGTATCACTTTCAAATTATATTTTAGGACGTACAAATCATCAGATTACCGAAGAAAACTATTCTCTTTTTGATGTGAACGGGGATGGTGTGCTTGACAGCTTTGATTTAGGACTTCTCCGTCAGATGTTTATAGAAAAAAATATGCAGACCGAAACAGTAAAGCCATCGGGGTCATCATCAAGTACGATTTATAAAGCCGTAAACAGTGCAGTTACAGAACTTGACAACAATGACGAAAACAAAAATACTATAGAATACAACGGCACAACTATAACAATATCATAAATAAATTTTTATAATATAAGGAGCAACAACATTGAAATTATCAATAGTCAAAAAAATTGTTTTAGTTATTCTGAGTCTGTTTGTTCTTTTCTTTGCTGCAACTGAGCTGTGTATCCTGAAATACCTCAAAGAGTATGGATATGGAATCAGTAAACTTCCCGAAACAACACTTGTCTATTTTCATTTAAGCAACGGGTTTACTGTGCATTGCAATAATAAAGATAATAGTATTTTCATTGGCAGACATGACTATATATATGATGATATTTTTTCAGAAAACGGATATTCAATGACGAGTGAAGTCTTTTGTCGTGAAGCCTTTTATTATAAAAACGACAATAATTCCAGTGATATTTTTTGCTGTTATTTAACTGATGACTGGTGTCATTGGTTCAGAATTTACGAATTAAGTCCAGGATATAAAATCGAAGATTTTCAATAAAATTCTTACATATGCGAATACAGTCATTTTTAAACTGCATTAAAAGATAAATTTAAGCCCGAAAGCTGATAAAATGCTTTCGGGCTGTAATTATTTACAGAATATTTTACTTAAATTCAGCATATAGCATCTTTCATGCTCTTTATGTATTCGCCGACGTATGACGGTGAATCTTTGCCGTACTTTTCGATAATCTTGATAATTGCCGACCCTACTATAGCACCGTCCGAAAATCCAGCCATTTTCTCAGCCTGCTCCGGCGTGGAAATTCCGAATCCTACCGCACACGGAACACTTGTATTTTCACGTATTACCGAAACTATATCACCGATATTGGTAGTTATTTCGGTTCTTGTACCGGTAACGCCCAGACTTGAAACAATATATATAAATCCGTCCGCTTCTTTAGCAATCATGGCGATTCTGTTTTCGGAAGTCGGAGCAATAAGCGAAATCATATCAATGCCGTACTGTTTCGCAACTTCCGAAAACTCCCCTTTTTCCTCAAAAGGTATATCCGGTATTATCATACCGTCCATACCCGTTTCAACGCATTTTTTCATAAAACGCTCAACGCCGTAAGAAAAGACAACATTCGCATAAGTCATAAACACCAGCGGGATTTTAACATCTTTCCGGAGTTCGCTGACCATATCGAATATTTTGTCTGTAGTCACTCCGCCTGCCAACGCTCTTATATTTGCGTTCTGAATTACAACGCCCTCTGCTGTCGGGTCTGAAAAAGGTATGCCCAATTCAATGAGGTCTGCGCCGTTTTCAACCGCTGTACGGACTATCTTTGCAGTAGTTTCAAGGTCGGGGTCTCCGCACGTTATGAACGGTATAAATGCCTTGCCGTTTTCAAAAGCCTTTTTTATATTACTCATAAATATCTTCCCCCCTGTAACGTGCAATAGCCGCACAATCCTTGTCGCCACGTCCCGAAATCGTAACTATAATAATATTGTCCTTGTCCATAGTCGGAGCGAGTTTAACAGCATATGCCACTGCGTGCGCCGATTCGATAGCCGGAATAATACCCTCAGTTCTGGAAAGATACTCAAAGGCATTTACTGCTTCGTCGTCAGTAACTGGAACGTATTCAGCACGTTTGATGTCGTGTAAATAAGCGTGTTCAGGACCTACGCCGGGGTAGTCAAGTCCGGCTGAAATTGAATATACAGGCGCAATCTGTCCGTACTCGTCCTGACAGAAATATGACTTCATACCGTGGAAAATGCCTATTTTACCAGTATTTACAGTAGCGGCAGTTTCAAACGTATCAATGCCACGACCTGCGGCTTCGCAACCGATAAGACGTACTTTTTCATCGGGAATAAAGTGATAGAAACTGCCGATAGCGTTAGAACCTCCGCCCACGCAGGCTATAACAGCGTCCGGAAGTCTGCCCTCTTTTTCAAGAATCTGCGCTCTTGATTCAAGCGAAATTACTGCCTGAAAATCACGTACAATAGTCGGGAACGGGTGAGGTCCCATTACAGAACCCAGACAATAATGTGTGTCACTGATACGTGAAGTCCACTCTCTCATAGCTTCGGAAACCGCATCTTTAAGAGTTGCCGTGCCTGTCTTTACGGGAATTACGTCAGCACCCAAGAGCTTCATTCTGTAGACGTTCAGAGCCTGACGCTTTGTGTCCTCCTCGCCCATAAATACAACGCATTCCATACCCATAAGTGCCGCCGCTGTAGCAGTCGCAACACCGTGCTGTCCTGCTCCGGTTTCTGCAATAAGACGGGTCTTGCCCATTTTTTTTGCAAGAAGTGCCTGTCCCAGAACGTTATTTATCTTGTGCGAACCCGTATGATTAAGGTCTTCACGTTTGAGATAAATCTTAGCTCCGCCGAGTTCTTTTGTAAGCTTTTCGGCATAGTACAGCAATGACGGTCTTCCAGCGTAATTATTGAGCAATTCCCTTAACTCACGGTTGAAGTCGGGGTCATATTTATAATGATTGTAGGCGTTTTCCAGTTCAATAACAGCGTTCATGAGAGTTTCGGGGATATACTGTCCGCCGTGAACGCCGAATCTGCCTTTTGACATTCATATCAATCCTTTCTGCGGAGAGCATTTGCAAATGCTCTCATTTTATTTATATCCTTGTAACCGTCCGTTTCAAGCGAGGAGCTTGCGTCAACTGCAAATGGTGCAAGTCTGCCGACAATATCGCTGACATTTTCCGGAGTAAGACCTCCGGCAAGAAAATACGGACGTTTTATATTTATAAGCGAATGGTCGAAAGTTTTCCCAGACCCCAGACCCGAATCAAGTAATATATAGTCTGCTGTTGACTGTTCGGCTTTCTGAATATCATGCGGACTTCTGACAACAAAAGCTTTTATAACCGGAACGTCAACAAACTGACGGAGACTTTCAATATAACTGTCATCTTCCGCACCGTGCAGCTGAATCATATCAATGATTTTTCTGTCAACGAGTTCCGCTATAAACTCCGGCTGAGAGTTGACAAAAACTCCGACCGGAATTATTTTTCTGTCGAGTTTTTTCCGAAGTTCAAGGGCTTTTTCCTGAGAGACATATCGTCTGCTTTTTTCCGCAAACACAAAACCTATATATTCAGGCATAATTTCGTTGGCGTACTCTATGTCGCACGGACGGCTTAAACCGCACATCTTTATTTCATGTCTCTTATACACATATCCGAGCCCACGAGACCGTACA
>CAMWRL010000210.1 GCA_947176685.1 uncultured Ruminococcus sp.
GTGACGGAACGGCGAACTTTTCCATAACAGACATAATTGTGCCGCCGTGTACAACTAATGACAGAGTTTTATCACTGAACATTCCGGCAACTCTCCGGAAAGCACTGACGCAGCGTTTCCGGAAATCCGCAGGACTTTCGCCATTCGGAAAAGCCATTGTGCCGTTACTGTCAATCCATTTCTGATAGTCCGGATTTCCCGAAAGTTCAATATAGTTTTTTCCCTCAAATTCCCCGAAGTCGCATTCACGGAAGTCCTCGCACAATAATATATTTCTGTCCGGATATATTATTTCTGCTGTTTCGGTACAACGCTTCATTGTACTTGAAATAATTATATTACATTCAGGATAGTCAATACTCCGGATTTCTTCGATTCCCTCAGGACATAATAATTCGTCTGTTCTGCCGATATACCGCTTTTCAAGGTTGCCGGAAGTCTTCCCGTGCCTTATAAGATTTATTATCATAACTCACCTTTTATTGCCGTGCCTATTCCGCATATCAGCCGGATTACTATATCGGACTTTCCGGCAAGAATACAACCGCACCGTCCGCAGGCTTCACGCCACAACCTTTCCGTCCGTTCAACCGGAACTATCCCACAGCCCACTTCGTCCATAATAACCGTAATATCAGGGTTTTCAGCACACAAACTTTCTGTAAACGCTATGGGGTCTTTGTTTTCGGCAATCAGTCTCCGGACAAGTATATGATAGTTATTTACGCATTTCGCTGTAAGCACTTCATTGAATGCACATTCTTTACCGTCCGCAACTCCGGCAGTAATCCCAAACCTTTCAGCCGCAAATCGTCTTTTTCCGGAGTAAGCACCGCCTGTTATAAATTTCATTGAAAAACCTCCATTCAAAGTTTATGCGATTTTTTCGCAGACAACAGCCGTTGATAATATAAGCATCTCGCACACCTGAAGAAACCAGCCTGCCAAATCACCTGTTATTCCTCCGAATGTACCGTATGCAAATTTCCGGTAATATATAACCGTTCCGACTGCCGCAAGAGTACATAATATCCCCGAAAAAGCATTAATCAAAATCATTCCGGCACAACATAAAACAGCAGTTGCCGCAAGAACGGTTATTGTAATTTTCCTGCCTGCGGGTTCGGTGAAACTCTGCAAAGAACCACTTTTTTTAGCCGCCCTGAAAGTTACAGCCGTAAGACCACTCAAAGCCCTTGACAATACATACCCTATTGAAATAATATAATAAGTTTCTGGTTTAACAGTCTGCGAAAACATTGCGGTCTGTATAATAAAGTACATACATATATTTATTACCGCAAACGCTCCTATATGTGAATCTTTCATAATTGCAAGCCGTTTTTCAGTATCTCCGTATGAAGCTTTGGCGTCCGTGACATCGCAGAAGCCGTCAATATGGATTCCACCAGTAACGGCAACCGATATCAGTACCGAAACAGCTCCGGTCATCAGTTCGTTGAAACCTGCTTTTGTACAGACCCACCGCCACAAAAGAAACATTCCACCGATTACCGCACCTATTACCGGAAAAAAACATAACGAGTAACGGCGGTTCTGCTCTTTCCACTCAACGGACGGTACGGGTATTCTGGAATACATAAGAAACGCTGAAAACATAGATTTCAATAACATAAAGCTCCTTTCCTCACAACTGGTATGCCATATACACATTCAATCACGTTTTCTGCAAAATCCGCTGTAATACAGTTTATTTCGTTCATATGGGAAATATATGCCATAGTTTCGGGAGCATACTCAATTCCGTCCGCACCTGTCTCGTTTGTAACGATTACAAGCGTTTCGGAAATACTGTCAAGATACCTGATACTGTCAATTATTTTTTTAACGGGATTCACTATTTTGTCCCCGAACATCTCATTCGCACATAAATTTCCCATACACTCCAGTAAAACCGCACTGTTTTCCGGAATGACAATCTCATCAAGACCCGTGTATTTTTCTATTGTCTCAAAGCCTTTTCCGGAACGCATATTGCGATGTCTTTCAATGGCTTCAAGGGATTCACGACCGTATGGACGCATAGTAGCTATATAGTATTTTTTTCCAAAAAAGCCGTCCAGAATTTTTTCGGCAAGGGAAGACTTGCCACATTTTGAACCGCCTGTTATAAGTGTAATCATTTAAGTTCAACATACCTTTCCATTCCTATGTCATCAAATCGGTGAGCATTTCTGTATAGCGACAACGCACCGTCCAGCAGTGGCAAAAGCATTATTCCACCTGTACCCTCTCCGAGCCGCAGTCCGGCATTTATAACGGCTTTCAGTCCGATACGTTCAAGAAGTCTGATTCCTGCCGGTTCGCCCGATACGTGGCTTGCTAACATATACTCCGCACTTAACGGGTTTATCATATAAGCAAGTGCCGCCGCCGCTGCTGAAATCACTCCGTCAATTACAACTGGTATTCCATAAACTGCTCCGCCTAAAAAAAGCCCTGTCATTCCGGCAATGTCAAAACCGCCCAATTTTTCAAGAACGTCAAGCGGATTTTTTCTGTCAGGGTTATTTATTCTGACAGCCTTTTCTATAACTGAAATCTTTTTTTCCAGACCGTCAGCCGTAAGACCTGCTCCCCGTCCGGTAACTTCCTTAATGGGCATATCCAGTATAACTGCCGAAACCGCACTTGCTGTGGTAGTATTTCCGATACCCATTTCGCCTGTAACAATAATCTTTATGCCTTTGTTACGCAAGTCACTTACAATGTCGATTCCTATACAGACAGCTTTCTGCACCTGCTCAGCGGTCATTGCCGAACCTATGGCTATATTTCCCGTACCATAGGCAATTTTTCTGTTCAGCAGATTCGGACAATCAACATCCCTGTTGATACCTATATCAACCGCTATGACTTCCGCATTGAAAGTATCAGCAAGAGCATTTATATTTGAACGACCCTCAGCAATAGCAACGGAACTTAAAGCAGTAATTTCGCTTCCGGTCTGGGTAACGCCTTCTGATACAACGCCGTTGTCGGCACACATAACGACAACTGCTCTTTTTGAAATGTCAACATCAACAGTTTTCTGTACAGAAGCAATTTTACTGATATGACATTCAAGTTGTCCGAAACTTCTCAGGGGTTTTGCGATACTGTCCCATTGTTTCTGAGATAGTTCCGCAAAACTCTTATCAGTGGATTTTATATTATATATCCTTTTCATTTGTCAACCCTCCCTTTATTTCCTGTTATGAAAGTCCTCACAAGCTTTTACAAAACGCTCTGCCACTCCCGTATCCGAATAAAAATATATATGCGGAAATCCTGCATACATATTTGCTGTACACCCTCCGCACGCCCATACCCGTCCGTCAGCTTTTTCAGCAACCAGAGAATTTCCCTTGTCTGAGCCGTCCCAGTAATGAAACTCATGTGCAAGAATTTTCCAGCCCTTTTCAAAAAGCAGACTGTCGCTT
>CAMWRL010000211.1 GCA_947176685.1 uncultured Ruminococcus sp.
AATCAGTACAAAGCATAACGGCTTGAAATCGTCTTTTAGTTCCTTGCCGTCTGGAACTCCGCCGTATCGTCCGAACGCAAGTACTCTGTGACCTTTTCGGCTGTTGTCATCAATAATTTTCTGGTACTGAGGTGACATGTCTTTTATAACGAAGTCCGGCGCACCGATTACGTATGAACCGCCCTCAAATGTAACACTGCTGTATTTATATCTTGATGAAAAACCAGTTCTTCCGATTGAACGTCTGCCGGACGGCGCACTGAAATAGTTTTTCAGTGAAGCCATAGTTTCGTTGTCGGAGTCCTGCGCCGCCGCAAAGTCACTCAGAAGTCCGTGAAGTTCGCCGTCTGAAAGCTCGTTGGTTACGGGAATGACTTCCGTTACACGCATTGTGTTTTCTGTTATAGTACCTGTCTTGTCCACGCACAGAACGTCTACACGGGCAAGGGTTTCGATACATTTCATATCGTGTACAAGGACTTTTCCCATAGCAAGCCGCATGGCACTTATTGCAAGCGTGGTGCTTGCGATAAGGAAAAGACCCTCCGGCACCATACCTATGACAGCCGCAACCATAGCTTCAATACTGTCTTTCATTGGAATGTGGTTTATAAAGTATTGCAGATAGAACATAAATACACCAATCGGAATAATTATAATACCTGCTATTTTTACAATCCTGTTAAGGGAACGTATCATTTCGGACTGTTCGCCTTTTCTGGAGCGTTTTGCCTGTAAGGTCAGCTGCGAGATATACGAATCGTTTCCGACTTTTTCGAGCCTTGCACGGCACGCACCGGAAACCACGAAGCTTCCCGACATAAGGGTATCGCCGGCAGATTTTACAATTTCGTCAGCCTCGCCGGTCAGTAGTGACTCGTTTACTGAAACACTTCCATCAATCACAACAGCGTCTGCACTAATCTGGTTTCCTGCACGGAATACCGCTATATCGTCCAGTACAAGACCTTGTGACTGTACTGTTATTTCATTTCCGCCACGTATTACGGACGTTACAGGAGCGTTAAGCATAGTCAGCTTGTCCAGAGTCCTTTTTGAGCGCAACTCCTGAAAAATACCTATCAGGGTGTTGGCTATGATAATCGGGATAAACGTCATATCCCTGTATGAGCCTACGAACACCAGCAGACACGCCAGTATAAAGAATATGAAGTTGAAGTAAGTGAAAACGTTTTCGGATATAATTTCCTTAACGGATTTGGACGGCGATTCAACGGGCTTATTGTCAAATCCGTCCGCAAGTCTTTGCGAAACCTGTTCCGGAGTAAGTCCCGAATCTGCCGGAGCGTTGATACGTACAGGAACGGGTTTTGTTGGCTGTTCAGTTTTTTTGGGCATATATACACACCTTTCATACAGTGATATTATTAATTATAACACATATATTTCCTGTTTGCAATCCGGAACTGTGATAACTGAATGAAATTTTTTACATATAGCCGTATTTTGATTTGTTTCGGAAAACAAAGAACGTTGTTACTATAACGGCGAAACCCTCAGCGAATATTATTGATACCCATATTCCGTCAAGTCCGAAAATCAACGGAATAACAAGTACCATTACAACTTGAAACAATAAAGTTCTCAGGAACGATATGACAGCCGAAACAATACCGTTGTTAAGCGCAGTGAAGAACGAAGAGCCATATATATTGAATCCGGCAAGCAGAAACGATACTGCATATATACGGAAAGCGTGAACAGTAAGTTTGTATAATTCCGGATTGAAACCGAAAGTTTTAGTTATCGGACTGGCTATAATCTGTGAAAGCGCAGTCATTGCAGCTGCTGTACATGAAATCACTATAAGGCTTTTTCTGAATATATTTTTCAGTTCGTCAGAATTTTTTGCCCCGTAGTTGAAGCTTGCTATAGGTGCAGAACCTATTGAAAATCCAATGAATATTGATACAAATATAAAGCTTACATACATGATTACTCCATAAGCTGAAATGCCGTCTTCTTCTGCGTATTTCATAAGCTGAACATTGTACAGCATATTTACTGCCGACATTGAAATGTTTGTCATAAGTTCTGAAGAGCCGTTTGTACATGTACGGGATATGACAGATTTATTGAACCTGAATTTCACAAAATGCAGTAAACTGGTATTTTTTGGAGATGCGAAGTAGAATACCGGAATCAATGCACCTATAGTCTGTGAAGCTCCCGTTGCAACTGCCGCACCGGTTACTCCCCATTTGAATACTCCCATAAAGACGAAATCAAGAATCATATTTATAATGCCCGACAGAACAGAAATTTTAAGACCTGTATCGGGTTTTCCGGCGGCTACGAAGAAACTCTGGAAAACGTTCTGCAACATAAAGAACGGTACAAAACATATGAGTATTTTACCATAGGAAAGGCAGTAAACCAGCATATCTTCAGAAGCTTTCATAAGTATAGCGGCAGGTTTCAGAAAAATAAAGCCTGTAACCGCAAGTATTATTCCTACTATAAAGTTTACGCATACTATCATTGTAAAGTACTGGTCAGCCGATTCTTTCCTGCCCTCGCCAATGGTTTTCGCAACAATTGCACTTCCTCCTGTTCCGAACATAAATCCCAGTGAACCAAACGCCATGAGCAGCGGCATAATGAAGTTGATCGCTGAAAAAGCCGTTTTTCCGGCATAGTTGGAAACGAAAAGTCCGTCAACAACTCCGTACACCGAAGTGAATACCATCATTGTTATTGACGGCAGACAGAAAATTAAAAGCTTTTTCATAGTGAAGTGTTCTGAAATCTGAATTTTCATTATTATGTAATCCTTTCGTATAAATAAAAAAATGCTGTACTCTCAGAATACAGCAGAAAAAAAGATTTATTTCCTGAATAAACCGAATTTTTTCTTTTCGTAAGGCTCGCTTGTTATTGAAATAACTTTATAGCCCTCAGCTTCAACTACCTCACGGAGTTTTGTTTCATCGGGTGCTGTTTCCGAAATTATTTCTGTTTCGCCTGTTTTGTGCGAAGATGTGATATTCTCTGTAACAAAAGCTCTGCTTACAGCATTGTTGACATGTTTTTCGCACATTCCGCACATCATGCCTTCAGTTTTAACGATAGTCTTAATCATAGAAAAACACTCCTTTTTAATATTATGACTGTATTACTGATTATATATCAACTGGAAATTTTTGTCAAGCAAAAAATCAGAGTTTGTCGGAAAAATATGCATCTAATCATAAAACACCGAAAAAAATACGCTTCTCCGTCATAAGAAAAGCGTATTTACAAAAATGTGTTGATTTTTGAAGCGGGTTAATGTATAATGAAATTATTCAGAAATGAGTGCGAGAGTATCTCTTGCGATAAGGAGTTCCTCGTTGGTCGGGACAACCCATACCTGTACTTTTGAATCTTCA
>CAMWRL010000212.1 GCA_947176685.1 uncultured Ruminococcus sp.
ATTGAAATAAGCGGAATTGTTACGGGCTTTATACCAAGTATCATGATGGGCAAATATGTAGTTTCAACCACAACTGTAAGCGAATTTATAGCGTCAATGGAAAAAATGCATATTACCGAAAAAATAACAATACCTTTTTCTGTTATGTTTCGTTTTTTTCCTACTGTGCAGGAAGAATTTTCGTCAATCAATTCTGCAATGCGCATGAGGGACATACGTTTTTCAGGAAAAAAGAAAGGAAAGGTAATAGAATACAGAATAATACCGATGATAATGTGTTCCGTTAAGATAGGCGAAGAATTATCAGCCTCTGCACTTACACGAGGGCTTGGAATGCCTGTTAAAAGGACAAATATATGTAAAATCGGATTCGGTTTTGCTGATTTTGTTATTTTTATACTGTGTCTATCAACAGTTATATTCTGGATTATGACACTGCTGGGGTGATAAAATGATTGAACTGAAAGATGTGATATTTTCCTACGGCGAAAAAGATTCCGCAAATTGTCTTAAAAATATCACTTTTACGGTATCTGCCGGACAGTTTGTATTATTAACCGGTCCTTCCGGCTGCGGAAAATCTACAATACTTCGCCTTGTCAATGGTCTGATTCCTAACTATTATAAAGGAAATTTCAGCGGTGAAGTAAATGTGAACGGCATTTCTGTTCCAGAAACTTCGCTTTATGAAATGGCTAAGCACACCGGAACAGTTTTTCAGAATCCGAGGTCGCAGTTTTTTAATGTTGATACAACAAGCGAACTGGCATTCTGTTGTGAAAATCTCGGAATGCCTGAAACTGAGATTCTTTCAAGGATTAATAACACAGTTGAGAGATTTTCAATACAGAAGCTTATTGACCGTAATATTTTTTATCTTTCGGGCGGAGAAAAACAAAAAATAGCCTGTGCCTCGGTTGATGTTGCACAGCCGGATATAATTCTGCTTGATGAGCCGTCTGCAAATCTTGACACGAATTCGGTAATGTCTTTGAGGAATCTTATAAAAATCTGGAAAGAACAGAAAAAAACAATACTCATTGCCGAGCATCGTATTGCGTACATATGGGACTTAATAGACCGTGCTGTGATTATGAAATCGGGAACAATTGTTAAAGAATTAACAAGGGAAGAAATCGACCGGACGACTGAAGATGATGTTAAAAATTTCGGACTTCGCTCGTTGAAAATGGAAAATCCGCAGGATATTTATATTTCACACGAGGAGACTCCTGAAAAAATTATCCTGAAAGATTTTCAGTTTTCCTATGAAAAGAAAAAGCCGGTTCTTGAAATTGAAGAAATGAGCATTCCGGCAGGAAAAATTGTGGCAGTGACAGGCAGAAACGGCTTGGGAAAAACTACGTTTCTGAAATGTCTCTGCGGATTGAAAAAATGCAGGGGTAGAATGTACTATAAAGGCAAATGGTACAAAAGCAGACAGCGGATAAATCAGATTTTTATGGTCATGCAGGACGTTAATCATCAGCTTTTTTCGGAAAGTGTTCTTGAAGAGGTATTAATAAGCATGAACGAAGAAAATGAGAACAGAGCAAGGGAAATTCTTGGTTTACTGGGACTTTCAGAATTTGCAAACTGTCATCCGATGGCGCTGTCAGGCGGTCAGAAACAGAGGTTGTCAATTGCCTGTGCTGTTGCTTCGGAAAGAGAAATACTTTTGTTTGATGAACCGACAAGCGGACTTGATTATGAACATATGTTGCTTACGGGCGAAATATTCAGGGAACTCAAAAAAAGCGGCAAGACAGTAATTATTGTAACTCACGATGATGAACTTATCCGAAACTGCTGTGATGTTGTTCTGCATCTGAATCAAAAAAAGAAAGGTTACGAGTTATTTTGAAAAATAAAAAAGAAAAATCTGTATGGGGCTGGGTTTTTGATTTTGCAAGTATTCATAAAAAACTTTATATATTAAGTGTGGTTATTTCAGCCCTTGGAGTTATCTGCAACATGATTCCGTATTTCATTATTGCAGACATAATTCAGAACCTGATAGAGGGAAGCAGGGATTTAGGAATGTTTATAAAAAAATGTCTCCTGATAGGACTGTTTTTTATAGCCGGAGTTGTGTTCCATAATATTTCAACAGGCTTTTCTCACAAAGCAACGTTTCACGTTCTCGGAAATATTCGCAAGCGTGCGTGTGATAAACTTGCACGGCTTCCGCTGGGTACAGTTTTAAGCCAGTCGTCAGGTTCGTTAAAAAATATACTTATGGAAAGAATCGACAGCATAGAAGTAACACTTGCGCACGTTATTCCTGAATTTACTGCGAATATTCTTGCGCCGGTACTGATATTTATTTATCTCCTGACAATTGATTATAGAATGGCTTTCGTTTCACTCATAACGCTGCCTGTAGGATTTATCTGCTTTATGGGAATGATGATTGGATATGACAAGAACTATAAAAATACAGTTGATAAAACAAAAAAGCTGAATGATACTGCTGTAGAGTATATAAACGGAATTGAAGTAGTAAAAGTATTCGGCAAGTCTGACAGTTCCTATGCTAAATTTACTGACGCAGCCCGTGAATCAGCCAAAAGTTTTATTGAGTGGATGAATAAAACAAACTTTTTCTTTACTTTCTCAATGGTTATCATGCCAAGCACAATGCTGACAGTTCTTCCGATTGGCGGTATTTTTTTCCATAACAGAACACTTTCGGATGTTGATTTTATTCTTGTGATTATTCTTTCACTGGGACTTATTTCGCCTATATTAACGTGTATGTCCTATACGGATTCGCTTGCAAAACTTAAAACGGTAATCGGTGAAGTTACTCAGATACTCAACAGCAAGGAACTTGAAAGACCCGAAAAAAGCAAATCCACACCGGCTGACAGCAGTATAAAGCTTTCAGATGTAACGTTCGGTTATAGTGAAAAAGAGGTACTCCATAAAATCAATATGGATATAAAGGCAGGCACAGTAAATGCGCTGGTAGGTCCTTCCGGAAGCGGAAAGTCAACAATTGCCAAACTTATTGCTTCACTTTGGGATATTTCCGGCGGAAGTATAAGCATAGGCGGAGTTGATATAAAAGACTTGTCGCTTGAGGACTATAATAATTATATAGCTTACGTTTCACAGGAAAATTTCCTTTTTGACGGCACTGTGCGTGAAAATATTGCAATGGGCAAAAAGGATGCTACTGATGAGGAAATCGAAGCAGTAGCAAAACAGAGCGGATGTCATGATTTTATAATGGGTCTTGATAATGGCTATAATACAATTGTCGGCTCATCGGGCGGTCATCTTTCAGGCGGTGAACGTCAGAGAATTGCAATTGCAAGGGCTATGCTTAAAAATGCACCGATTGTAATACTTGACGAAGCTACGGCATATACGGATCCCGAAAA
>CAMWRL010000213.1 GCA_947176685.1 uncultured Ruminococcus sp.
TCAGTATTGACGAACTCAGCGAAGATAATATTTCGATGTCAATGCGCAACGATGAGGGCGAACTTGTCGGAATAGCCAACGTCGGAACACTCGTTGAAGATACGGGATATGACCGCAGGGGAATTTTAGGACTTTCAGCAGGACTTATTGCGGCTGCCGGAGTGCTTTTGGCAGCAGCTGCGAAATGTTTCAGAACCGGAGACGAAAAATGAAAGAAAATTCAAGAAAAATCCTGCATATAATAACGCCTTTTATTGTATGTCTTATATGCGCAGGGATATTTATTGTTGCAATGATTAAGCCTTATGACAAAATGAAAGTCTATCTTAATCTTGCGTTTATGGACGACCTTAAAATAACCCCTGACGGCGGTACAAGCGGTCTTGTTATACGTGAAAACGAAATAAAGGATGATTTTTCCGGAGAGACAAACGAAACCGGTGAAATTATACGTCCGCAGTTCGGTGAACTCTATGCCCTTATAAAAAGTGACAGATTTGAAGTTGATGTACCTGTTTACTGGGGAAGTGACAGTCAGCTTTTTGAGAGGGGAGCTTGTCAGTCAACTGGTTCAGTGCCTCCGGGTGAAGACGGAAACACCGTTATAAGCGCACACGAAGATACATTCTTTTCAGAACTCAGCAATCTTGCTGTCGGTGACATTGTTAAAATTAATACCAATTACGGACAGTTTACCTATACGGTCAGGGAACTTATAGAATTTCAGAAAGACAACAATAAATATGTCAATCCGTCCGAAGATACAAGGCTTACGCTTTATACGTGCAAAAAGGATGTTTTAGGTTCGCCAGACGGACGTATTGGTGTAATATGCGACCTTACTGAAAAGAAGTTCTATACAGGGGAGGTGCAGTAAATGAAAAAATTAAGTACCTATCTTGTATCGCTGATATTGTCTGTAATGCTTGTATTCGCTGTTATAGCAACTGCACTTGCGGCGGTAGTACGGACAAACGTTACAGCAGAAAAAAGCATAAAGCTTTCGGAAAGAATAAATATATATTCGTCTGTAAAAGGTGAATTGCAGAAATATTTCGGCAACCAGTATAATACAACAGGCGTTCCGGCAAACGTGTATATGGACGCTGTTGACGAAGATTATATCCGTTCAATTACAGACGCATATACAAATGCACTTTTTACTTCATTGGAATCCGGAGATGTGGTACTTCTGGAAACTCCGCCTAACAAAACAATGGAAAACAATATAGAAAATTTTTTCAGTGAATATGCGGACTCCAACGGCTACGAAAAAGACGAGGTTTATAATAAGAAAGTTGCCGCTACAACCAGAAACGCATATCACGTTATAGAAAATTACTGTGATGTATATAAATATGGTACAATCATGGAACATGGTATACTTTCAAAAGCGTCAAAGGTATACAGCAACCTCGGAAAAATTATGGCTGTATGTACAGGAGCGTTGATATTTCTTGTTATACTGCTGATACTGGTCAATATCAAAGGCATTTCCGGAACGCTGTACTGGCTCGGTGTGTCAGCACTTATCGCCGGAGTGTTCGGAACTGTACCGACAGCGTATCTTTTGGGCGTGAATTACTTTGATTCTTTCGTTATCAAGCAGCCGCAGGTTTTCCGGACATTCACCAGCGCAATGTATGGACTTACAGAAGCATTTATGGCTGTTCATATTGCGGTGCTGGCAACGGGAGTGATTTTTATAGTGATGTACGCTGTATTAAATCGTCTCAGTAAAAAAATATAAACACAATTTATGAAAAGTTCGATATTCTTTTTTATGCCCTCAATTATATGAGGGCATTGTGTTTGTACGTTTTACTGACTGTATGGCATCCAGAACAGGATTATATTTGTTCTGGATTCATATTTTTTAATATTGGGACTTGACAAAACGGAAAATATATGATACTATATAGTTATCCTATTTGTTAAGTAGGAATATTTACGAAAGGTATGATAAAAATGAGTTATAAATTTGAAACAATGCAGGTTCACGCCGGACAGGAATTTCCCGACCCCGCTACTGATGCAAGAGCTGTACCGATTTATGCGACAACTTCCTATGTGTTCAAGGATTCTGCGCAGGCTGCCGGACGTTTTGCACTTACAGAGGGCGGTAATATTTACACCCGTCTTATGAATCCGACTTCTGATGTTTTTGAAAAAAGAGTAGCGGCTCTTGAAAACGGTGCGGCAGCTTTGGCAACCGCTTCCGGTTCAGCAGCAATAACCTATGCTGTCCAGAATATCGCTAAATCCGGCGACCATATAGTTTCGTCAACCAACCTTTACGGCGGCACTTATAATCTTTTCGCAAACACACTTGCTGAACAGGGCATTACAACAACTTTTGTAAACCCGTCCGACCCCGAAAACTTTGAAAAGGCTATCCGCCCCGAAACAAAGCTGATTTACGCCGAAACTCTCGGCAATCCCAATTCTGACGTCATAGACATTGAAGCTATCGCAGAAGTTGCTCATAAACACGGCATTCCGTTTATTGTGGACAATACTTTTGCTACACCCTATCTGCTTCGTCCTATTGAACACGGTGCGGATATTGTTGTACACTCTGCCACAAAGTTTATCGGTGGTCACGGTACGGTAATGGGCGGTGTTATAATTGACGGCGGCAAGTTCGACTGGGCGCAGAACGACAAGTTTCCTGCACTCTCAAAACCCAATCCGTCATATCACGGAGTAGTATTTACTGAAGCCTGCGGCAATATAGCCTATATTATGAAAATCCGTACAACCCTTATGCGTGATATGGGAGCGACTATTTCGCCGTTTAACTCGTTTCTGCTTTTACAGGGTCTTGAAACTCTCTCGCTCCGTCTGGAACGTCACGTTGAAAACGCCCTTAAAGTCGTTGACTTCCTGAAGAATCATCCACAAGTTGAAAAGGTAAACCACCCGTCGCTTGAAACGGGCAGGGCTAAAGACTTATATGATAAATACTTCCCGAATGGTGCGGCATCAATATTTACTTTTGAGATAAAGGGCAATGCCGATACTGCTAAGAAATTCACCGAAAGCCTTGAATTATTCTCGCTTCTTGCCAACGTTGCGGACGTTAAGTCACTGGTTATTCACCCTGCGTCCACAACCCATTCGCAGATGAATGAAGATGAACTCCTCTCTGCCGGAATAAAACCCAATACAATCCGCCTGTCAATAGGTACAGAACACATTGACGATATTATCGCAGACCTCGCACAAGGCTTTGAAGCCGTAAAATAATCCACACAAAAATACGGATAGCATATATCCGTATTTTTATTTTATACAGGTATTGACGTTTTCCGGAATTTGTGGTATCATATTATAAGACTGTTTTTATATGAAAGGAAATATAATG
>CAMWRL010000214.1 GCA_947176685.1 uncultured Ruminococcus sp.
TCGTTCTGCTTTAGCATAAAAGTCCATTTTATCACCCTATTTGATACTATCATTCTGGGTGTAATTTGTCAAGTCTTAATTAGTTTCCGAGGAGGTCTATTGTATGTGTGTACGGAAAGGGGTTTCCAGTGAAAGTAAATTAAAATTTATAATTATTATAGCTGCTGTTGTACTGACGGCAATTACTGTACTGCATATCAACAACGAAAATTCCCCGTCAGAAATAATCGTAATCACAAAGTCTCCGGAAGATATAAGCAGAATTGAAATATGTTCAGAATATGGTTATCCGTATACATATGAAACTATGCAGCAAGCTTTCCGTGAATTTTCCTAAACAGAATAAAATAAAAAAATCCGGAATATTATCCGGATTTTATTATTTAAGTTTTCTGAACTCAATTCCCAGTAAACTATTATGCAACATTTATATTATCTCCACTTCATCAAGCAAAATCTTAACGTTATCCCGTATAAGTCTGTTGATATGGAAATGTCCCGCAAACCACTTTTTAAATTCAAGTTTTCTGTAAAGCCATTCAAAGTAGCCGGTAAGCTCCGCATCGTGACTGTCGGGGATATGACCTATATAATGTATAACGGACTCCGGAACTGTATGCGTAATAACATAGTCCACCTTGTAACCGCATTTTTCAAGAGTTTCACCTGCGGTTTTATAGTCCTCATTGTTCGGAAGTTCTTCCGCCCACCAGTTTACGTTTTCTTTACGGAGAACTTTGTCAATTGAATAAGCACCGCCCATTGTAAAGAAGCTTTTCCCCTCTATTGTAAATAACTGCCCCCTCATCAGATGAACTATATTTTTAGCTATCCGGTGAACGTTGCCGCCGTTCCATTCTTCAACGGGATATGTATTAAGCAACGTGAAATCTTCATGATTGCCGTCAATAAAAGCTATTGTAAATGGTATGACAGTAAGTTTGGCTAAAAAATATCTGTGGCGTGGGTCGTCCCATACAAACCCGAAATCTCCGCATATAATCACGGTATCATTTTCTGTCGGCTGGTAACTGCATATTCTGTAAATAAAATCGTTGTATTTGCCGTGAGTATCACCCGTTATGTAAATCATAATAAATCACCTCTATTATAATATAACCCAAAAAATGATTTTTTTCAAATCCGGAAGCACCCGTTAACAATTTGTTTACAGAATATTTACAATTTAAGCCGCACATAATCCCCTGCTCAAACGTTATACACTATGAAGGGAGGTTTATTTGTGTCAATAGATTTGCGCAGTCAGTATGACAAAATATACAGATACTGTTACATAAGGGTCAACAGCCGTGAAAAAGCCGAAGACCTGACGCAGGAAACCTTCCTTCGATTTCTTGAAAAACCGCAGTATCACAATAAAAATAAAGATTTGCAGTACCTCTACACGATAGCCGGAAACCTTTGTATAGACGAGTACCGCAGAAAGTCCCACGAGGAACTGCCCGATGATTTGCAGGACAATTCGTACAGTGAGGACAATATAATTATGGGCGTTACCCTGAGTGACGCTCTTGAAAGTCTGCCCGATGAGGACAGGGAAATAATTCTGTTACGCTATGTCAATGACGAACCTGTAGGCGTTATAAGCAGGCTGTATAATATATCAAGATTCGCACTTAACCGCAGAATAAAAAATATTCTTGAAACTTTGCGGAAAGAGCTTGAAAAGGGGGATTTCAGTGAATAAAAAGTCAAGAGAGGCTTTAAAAAACGCTTTCAATATTCCCGAACCAGACCGTAAAGAACTTTTTTTTGACAACCTTGACGTAAAACCCAAAAAAAAACTTCCGGCACATATTCCTATGTATATTTCAGCAGCGGCAGCCGCAGTAATGGTTATAGGAGTATGGGGCAATATAAAAAACCTCCCCGACATTGACCAGCCCGAAGTTATTGATAAACCGGTTTACAGCAAAACGCTTACCGAAAACTATACAGAAAATATTATACAGACCACAACAGCGTCTTCCGCAAAAAAGACGGTTGTACAGACTACAGGCGTTACCGGAACAGCAACAACAGTTAATACAGCGACCACAAAAGAAAATAATAAACCTCCCGAAATATCAGACACAGAAAGTCCGGAAACCGAAACCTATGAAAATAATGCTGATGAGGAAATAATAACTACTTCTGAAATAAAACATACTGCCGTTACGGAAACTACCGCCCGAAATACAACCGTTACAACAACCGCACGACATACTACCACAACCGCACGGCATACGACTGTTACAACGACCGCCGCAACAACCGCACGGCGTACAACCTCTGCAACGTATCCCGTTACTACGACCGATGATGAACTTGGTGTAAATATAGCCACTACTACTTATTACGAAAACGATTTACCGCCTGTTCAGATAGTGCCTGAGCCGTCCGGAGGAAGTATTCCACCCGATACTACTCAACCACCCGTCAGTGCTGAAGAGCCTGCGGATTATACTGTCCAGCCGCCTGTATGTTATTCACCGTCAGCCGACGCTGTACGTATAGAATCCAACGGCTCTGATTACAACCCAAAACCAACAGACAGTCCTCAGCTTGATAACTGGTATGACCTGAAAAAACTGTCTGAAAATTCCGACCTGATTGTGATTGCGACAACGTATGAAGTAATATACACCGGACTGAACGGCATTCCCTATACTCAGGAAAATATATCCGTTTCAGACGTATTGTACGGCGATATTCCCAACAATTCAGCGATTTCAGTGTACGGTATCGGCGGATATATTCCGGCGGACGAGTTTTCGGAAATGCATATTCAGTGGGCTGTCGAACAGAATCGAACGCTATTCGTAGCGTATGGTAATAAAACCACTCCGGAAGTCGGCGATACCCGCATTTATTTTCTGAAAAAAAGCAGCGGCAATTTTCCGGACGGCAGTTATGTTCTTACCAGTCTCAACGATATGAGCAAGTTCCGTTATAACGGCGATTATATAAATCTCAATGATGAAAGCATAACATTTACTCTTTCGGAACTTTATGAGTATCTTAATAATTAAGGAGGACTATCTATGAAAAAATCAAGCAGAATCACATCTCTTATTATGTCGGCAATGATGAGCATTTCAGCCATACCGGTTGCTTCAAACGCCGTTGACACAGAAGATACCGAAAATCCGAATATTATTTATTTCGACACACTCCCGTGCTATATCGACGGAAAAACCGTTGTTTTTATGGGCGGCAAAGATTACGACTTTGTAACGGTTACTGCACCTGATGCGTATTTTGAAACTGAAAGAAATGAAAATACTTTCAGTTTCACGCCGGAGCAGGACGGAAAATATGTTGTTTCAATGATATGGCTTGAAGAAACTCCAATAT
>CAMWRL010000215.1 GCA_947176685.1 uncultured Ruminococcus sp.
TATGTCGCCCATGTACTGATAGTTGTTGGCGTTGCAGCCGCCGCTGCAATAGAATTTTGCCCAGCATTTTTTACATTCGGGTTTAGTGTAAACGTGTGCCTTTGCAAAATCCTGCTTCATTTCCATATTGAAAGTACCCTCATCAATGTTGCCCATTTTGTACTCGTCCATTCCGACAAACTGGTGACACGGGAATATATCGCCGTCCGGAGTAATTGCCACATAGTCGTTTCCGCAGCCGCAGCCACGAAGTCTCTTTATAGCGCAGGGACCTTGGTCAAGGTCTATCATAAAGTGAAAGAAATTGAATTTTTTACCTGATTTTTCGTTTTCTATGATTCTTTTTGCAAGTCTCTCGTATTCGTTGAAAACTTTCGGCAAGTCTTTTTCAGTGAGGGCGTACTCGTCAGAATCTCCCACAACAGGCTCTATTGAAATCTGGTCAAAACCCTCGTTGTACATTGCGAAAACATCGTCCGCAAAGTCAAGGTTATGATTGGTGAAAGTACCTCTTACATAATACTCCTTGTCTCCTCGTCCTGCAACAAGCTTTTTGAACGCCGGAAGAATCTTGTCATAACAGCCTGTACCGTCAACACGTACACGCATATAGTCGTTGACTTCTTTTCTGCCGTCAATCGACAGTACGACGTTGGACATCTCTTTGTTGATAAAGTCTATCTTGTCATCGTCCAGCAAAAGTCCGTTGGTAGTGATTGTGAAACGGAAATTTTTATTGAACTCCTTTTCACGACTGCGGGCATACGTTACAATCTGCTTTACAACGTCAAAATTCATCAACGGTTCGCCGCCGAAAAAGTCAAGTTCAAGGTTCTGACGGTCGCCGGACTTCTCCAGCAGAAAGTCTATAGCGTGTTTTCCGGTTTCAAAGGACATCAGCTTTCTGCCCTTGCCGAAGTCTCCCGTTGAAGCGAAGCAGTACTTACAGCGCAGGTTGCAGTCGTGTGCAATGTTGAGACACATTGCCTTTACAGGAGATGCAACTGAATATTGTGCATATTTTTCGTAATCGTCATCTGAAAACAGTATCTTGTCATTGTAAAGCTCTACAATCTCACTGTAACAGGTTTTAACGTCCTCTGCATTGTAGACCTTTGAGAGCTTTTCAAGCACCTTTTCCGGACACTCCTCTGCAAACGGCGGTTCAACGTTGTCAAGAAGGTCATATGTGAGTTCGTCAACAATGTGAACGCCGCCGCTGTTCACGTCCAGAACGATATTGAATCCGTTTAACTTATATTTATGTATCATTTTAAATTTTCCTTTCAGACTTTATTTTTCTTGTTTATAATTTCAAGCTTTTCTTTGAGTTGTTTTTTCAGCTTTGAGTTTCTGACAGCTATGAATACAATTTCGCCGACTATCACCGCAAATTGCAAAGCACCGTGTATATTACTATATATGCGATAAGGAACGTCAACTATTGCAAATGTAAATGACGTAAACACCCTCAGAATTATCTGTATCATAATATATCCCGATATTGCTTTTCCGAATGTAATATGCTTTTTTTCATATTCATTCATAGCCGTCTGCCGCATAGCAGACAGTTCAACGTCCTGACTGATATAGTCAAAACCGTTGGCATTTTCATCATACGCAAGCCGTCGGTTAAGGTTTTCATAAGCCGCTTTGTTGCGTTTGTTGGCATATGGAAATATAATTACCAACGGTACTATAATAGCTGCCGCCACACTTACATACACTACGACTGCCGGCAAATCGCAACCAATCGTTATGACCAGAGTAATCAGCATAATCATAATATCCAGCAGTACTATAAGTGCAGGATTCCAGTACTCTTTTTTAAACATCTTTTTAGCGTTCTGCTTTTCGTAAATCATCTGCTGATGATGTACATTTTCAAGCATACGGAGTTTAGAGCGTTCATTTCTTAACTGTCCCTCAAACTGCTCCATAAGTACATTAAGCTGAGATTTTGCGCCCTCGCTTGCCGTCATTATGTCCTGAACGTTTTTCACAATATTTGAAAAAGCGTTTTCTTCGGCAAGATTCTGTGCCTGAAATCCTCTGAACTCAACCGGAAGCTGATTTATCGTCATATCCGAATAGCACGGAATAAGTATTTTTGTCTTGTCCTTTTTCATAAGCTCAATGAATCTGCTCCACTCATTGCGCACCCACACGGAATCGAAATGTTCTTCGGACGTTCCCACACATACCATAATCTGCGCCGAGTTTATCGCAGAATATATATAAGGTTCAAACTCCGTGCCTAACTTTCCCTTAAGCGTTACCGGAGCGAAAAATACTTTTATATTCTGCGCCGTAAGTTCAGAATAGACCTTTTCGGCAAGAAGTGCGTCCGCTGAACGTGAGCCGTTTTCGTCAGTCTCCTTATAACATATAAAAACATCAAAAGGCTTTTCGTTTACGGCGATTTCAAGTATTCCTTGCTGAATACCGTCAATTACTTCCGCAAGCTGTATATAGATGTTTCGTAAATTTATGTCCGAATATTCAAGGACTTTCCGAAACTCCGGTATATCCTGAATCCTTTCAAAAGACGTGCGGTGGCAGGTCGGCACTCTGTTCTGCGTTTCGGGGTCAACGACGTACTCTATGCCGTATTTGCAAAGGCAGAGTCCCCAGTATGCTTCGGCTTCTTCCGGAAAGTCCGTCACAATATCCCTGTAAACGTCCGCCGCCCTGTCGAAGTCACACGCAAAGCGCAGACTGTTAGCCTTATTGAAAAGGCTGAGTTTCTTTTCACTGCTGAGGTCGGGAATAGTCTGCACGGAATCGCAGTAATCACACTTACAGATACGCATACCGGACTGTACATTAAGATTAGCGCCGCACATTTTGCAGTTAAATACCATATTATCACCTCATAATTAAAAACAGAGGCAGTATTTTGTTACAAACACTGCCTCATAGGGAAATGCAAACCTTATCTTTCGCACTTCTGGTTAGCGACTGTACATGAAGTCTTACAAGCTGACTGGCATGATGCCTGACACTTGCCGCAGCCGCCTTTCTTGGCAGACTCTTTGAGGTTAGCCTTGTTGATTGTCTGAATGTGTTTCATAAGTATGAACCTCCGTTAAAATTTTTCACGGTCTGAGCCGTGAATGATTAAGTACTATTATATCACACGGAAAGATGTTTTTCAATATAAATTTTAAAATTTGTTGATTTTCGACAATAGCAAGTCCCATATTTTGTAAAAAATTATCATTGTTCTTCAAGCTCAATCATCTTGTCGAAATTCTCCTCAATCTGCTGTTTGAGTTCCTCTATACGTGAACACTTTTCGTTCATAAGTTCGTAATTGCTGTAGACTTCCTCTCTGGAAATTTC
>CAMWRL010000216.1 GCA_947176685.1 uncultured Ruminococcus sp.
TCTCCTTGTTATTATTTTTTGTATTCTTTTATTATAAACATATTATTCCCTATTGTCAAGAAAAAGCATATTGAATTTACAATACTCTATTGTAAACATTCAGAATCCGTGTTATAATATACAAATAACAATCAAAAACAGGAGTGTGATTTTTTATGATAAACATCGAAAATCATATAGGAAGAATTTCCATTTCAGAAAACTATATCTCCGAAATAGTCCGTCATGCGGTATGCGACTGTTTCGGAGTCGCTGACGTTTGCAGTACAAATACATTCAGGTCAGCGGTGTCCGCAATCACAAGGGGAAGGCTTTGCAAAAGGCGTGGCGTTGTAATCCGCACGGAAGACAACGGAATAACCATTGACCTGCATATAAAAGTTTCTTACGGCACCAACATCAGAGCCAATGTGGAAAACATTATTCACAAGGTAAGCTTTACGGTTGAGGAAACCGCCGGAATACATGTCAGCAGTGTAAACGTTTTTGTTGACGATATGAAAGAATGATACAGGGAGGATTTTTCAGAATGATAAACGGAGCATTATTCAGAGATGCAGTAATATCAGCAGCAATTACAATTGACAACAGAAAAAAGGAAGTTGATGAACTCAACGTTTACCCTGTACCTGACGGAGATACAGGCACTAATATGTCAATGACTATCGGAAATTCAGTCGGCGAACTCAGGAGACTTGAAAACAGTGTTACAATTTCGGAAACAGCTTCAACAGCAGCATCAGCATTTTTAAGGGGAGCAAGAGGCAACTCAGGAGTTATACTGTCGCTTATTTTCAGAGGTATTGCAAAAGGTCTTTCCGGCTGTACTGAAGCAGGCTGTACGGAGTTTGCAGAAGCCCTTGAACTGGGTGTGGAAGCCGCTTATAAAGCAGTTATGAAACCTGTAGAGGGAACTATTCTGACGGTTGCAAGGGCGTGTGCCGAAAAAGCCAGAGAAATTTCACTGTCCACAAACGACAATGTTATTTTCTGGACTGAAATATGTTCAGAAGCCGAAAAAGTCCTTGCAAAGACAACTGATATGTTACCGCAGTTAAAAAAAGCAGGAGTGGTTGACGCAGGCGGAAAAGGTCTTGTAATAATATTCAGGGCAATGACAGAAATTTTTGCAGGCGGTAAAATCGCAGAGCCTTTAACCGTGCAGGAAAACAATGACAACTTCCGTACTGCCGTAAGCGAGTACGATGACGAAATAAACTATACTTATTGTACGGAGTTTATGATTGAAAAAAAGGACAACTGTCCTGACCCGTTTATGCTGAGGGCGTATCTTGAAACAATCGGCGACTGCGTAGTGGTAGTTGATGACGAAAAAATAATCAAAGTCCACGTACACACGGACAATCCCGGAAACGCTTTACAGAAAGGTCTTGAATTTGGTTACTTTACAAACAACCCCCGTCCGAAAGTAGAGAATATGCGTATTCAGCACGAAAACAAGGTAAAGGAAGTCCGTGACGCTGAACAGGGACTTACGCCAGCAGTACCCGAAAAGCAGTTCGGATTTGTGGCAGTTGCAGCCGGACACGGTATTGAAGCGATGTTCAGGGACTTGGGAGCAGACGTTATTGTAAAAGGCGGTCAGACTATGAATCCCTCAACGGACGATATTTTAAAAGCAATACTTGCTGTACCGGCTGAAATTATTTTTGTACTTCCGAATAACAAAAATATAATAATGGCGGCGGAGCAGGCTATGAAACTCACTGACAGAAGTGTGTGCGTACTCCAGACAAGGACAATTCCGCAGGGAATTTCCGCAATGCTTGCATTTGACGAAACAGAGGGACTTGCTGAAAACCGTCTTAATATGACAAAGGCTTTTGAAAGAGTATCAACGGGACTTGTTACATTTGCGGCAAGGGATTCTGAATTTGAGGGACACCCTATCAAAGAGGGCGAAATTCTTGCCCTTGAAAACGGTAAACTTGCGTTTACTGAAAAGGACGTAAACAAAGCAGTACTGAAACTCTGCAAAAAGCTTGCCAAAGGCGACGTAAGCTATATAACGCTTATTTACGGTGCAGATGTTACAGAAGAAAACGCCGAACAGACACAAAATCTTATACAGTCCAAAGTCAACGACAAAATAGAAGTTATGCTTGTCAACGGCGGACAGCCTGTATATTACTATATAATTTCCGCTGAATAAGGAGATTATATGAAAAAATTCTATCTTCTGTATCACGCTTATGATTTTGCGGACGGAAAGGAAATAAAACATCTCGGATTATATTCTTCAACGGAAAATGCCGAAAAAGCCCGACAGCGTTATATAAAGCTTGCGGGATTTTCGGAGTATCCGGAAAACTGTTTTTATATCTGTGAGTTTGCGCCCGACAATGATGAGTACTGGAAAGACGGTTTTGTAAATACTGACAGAATCTCCGAAGATTTCAGAAATCTTACAATTACACTCAACAAAATGGCAGACATAAAAGAAACTCCGGAAACTTCGTGGAAAAATCAGGACTATTATTATGTTTTGTGTGAAATAAGTGCATTGAGGTATCGGACGGACGATATTCAGGAAATCGCCGGATATATCAGAAAACTGTTCCGTGACTATATGGAAACTGAACTGAATCCGCATTTATGCACAAGAACAGCCGAAAAAATACTGAGGTAATCATATGGATAATAAAGAAAAATTTACTCCCGAAGAACAGAAAGCTATAAATAAATATTCATGGTTGAAAACTTGGTTTTTACTTGCAAACGGAATAACACTTTGTTATGTAAATAATACAGTCAAGCAGGGTACTTATCATTTATATCTTGTTACAGCACTGTTAATTGCTTCAACTGTAATCACTGTAATGACGTTGGCTACATATTTCCAGAAAAATCGACATATCCAAAAATATAAATCAAGATATTCAGCGTCTACTGTTCTGATTATTTTTCTGTTTATGCTTCATGTTTTCATATGCAAGGACTATGTAATGGATATATTCGCTGGTGAAAAAACTGTTATCACAAGTGAATACAGTGTATTGTGGGGTTATTTCCATACTGAAATTGACGGCGAAGAAATACGTCTTAATCTTCCGGACGAAACTATTAAAAAACTCCGTGACAACGATTATATAGACAGCGAGGAAATATATAATTTCGATACCGGTACATATTACTATAAGAAAAAAGCCCATGTTACATATTATCCCAACAGCAGGGTTCTGAAAGAAGCGTTTATTGAAGAATAAAAAAGACCTTTTGCGGCAATACTACCACAAAAGGAGATGATTAAACTATGGTTGAACAGGACACAATAAAACTGCTCCGTGA
>CAMWRL010000217.1 GCA_947176685.1 uncultured Ruminococcus sp.
CACCTATTAAGTCGTCGGCTGCGTCAGATGTGTCTCAGAGACAGGTTTATAAAGCTGTCGTGTTTTTCAGCAGTAACGCCCGTTTCCGGCTGAAACCAGTGTGTATAATGTGTTGCACCCTTTTCAACTGCCCAGTCCCTCATTGCTGAAGCGACAGCGTTTGCAACAGTAATGTCAAGCGGTGTGCCTCTGTCGATAGTCCTTTTAAGGGACTTGTAAACCTTTTCTGAAAGAACCGCTTTCATAATTCTTTCGTCAAACACCATACTGCCAAAATAATCCTGTACCTTTTCCATAATAAAATACCTCCGTTTTTAATTAAGTGATGCTTTTATGAAGTCCGCAAACAATTTATGCGGTTTGTTGGGTCTTGACTTGAACTCCGGATGAAACTGCACTCCCACAAACCAGCGGTTTTCGGGAAGTTCTATAATTTCAACCAGCCTTTCGTCCGGCGAAACTCCGGCTATTTTAAGACCTTTTGCAACAGCTCCCGTGCGGTATGCGTTATTGAACTCCCAACGGTGTCTGTGGCGTTCGTATATAAGTTCTTCTCCGTAAACTTCCCTGCACCTTGAATCTTCCGCAAGCCTGCACGGGTAAAGTCCCAGCCGCATTGTACCGCCTTTCTGAGAAATGTTTTTCTGATTTTCCATAATATCTATAACGGCGTTTGCGGTGTCCGAAAACTCCGAGGAATCCGCATCGGGTATTCCCATAACGTTCCGTGCAAACTCAACCGCCGCCATCTGCATTCCCAAACATATCCCGAAGAATGGAATATCATTTTCACGGGCATAACGGATTGATTCAATCATACCGTCAATTCCACGATGTCCGAATCCTCCCGGAACAATTATACCTCCGCAGTCTGCGAAAATCTCCGGAGCATTCTCACGGGTGACTGTCTCCGAATCAACCCATTTTATGTCAACCGTCGCATCATTGACGATTCCGCCGTGCCGCAGGGCTTCCGCTACTGACAAATACGCATCGTGCAGCATAACGTATTTTCCGACAAGTGCAATTGTTACTTTTTTGTGAGCGTTTTCTGCACGGCGTACCATTTCAGTCCATTCCGTAAGGTCGGGGGTTCTGTCCTCTATTCCCAGATGATGACATACAGATTTTGCTAAACCCTCATTTTCCAGCCACAAAGGCACTTCATACAATGACGGTGCTGTAAGATTCTGTATAACGTCATCTTTGCGGATATTACAGAAAAGTGCTATCTTGTCACGCATATCTTCGGGAACACGCTTTTCACTTCTCAGAACTATTATATCCGGCTGAATGCCTATTGATAACAGTTCTTTTGTCGAATGCTGTGTCGGTTTTGACTTCAGTTCTTCCGAACCTGCTATATACGGCACAAGAGTTACGTGGATATATGCAACGTTATTTCTGCCCTGCTCCGTGCCGACCTGCCTTATAGCCTCCAGAAACGGCGTGGATTCAATGTCGCCTACAGTACCGCCTATTTCCGTAATGACTATATCTGCGTTGGCGTCCCTGCCCGCACTGTAAACCTTGTCTTTGATTTCGTTGGTGATGTGGGGAATCACCTGAACCGTACCGCCCAGATAATCCCCACGGCGTTCCTTGTTTATGACGTTCCAGTAAATCTTGCCTGTAGTCACGTTGGAGTTTACGGAAAGATTTTCGTCAACGAATCTTTCATAGTGTCCCAAATCCAAATCTGCTTCTGCACCGTCATCAGTAACAAATACCTCTCCGTGCTGATATGGCGACATTGTTCCGGGGTCAACGTTTATATACGGGTCGAACTTCTGTATAGTGACTCTGTAGCCACGCTGTTTGAGAAGTCTTCCCAGTGATGCGGCTGTTATGCCCTTGCCGAGTCCTGAAACAACTCCGCCTGTCACAAATATATATTTCATTCCTTATTCCTCTTCGTTCTTGAGTGCGTCGTAACCCGTTGCTCCGGTACGGACTTTTATTATATTCTCAATATCATAGATAAAGATTTTTCCGTCGCCTATGTGTCCGGTATACAGTGCCGACCTTGCCGCATTGATTACCGTGTTGACCGGTACTGCACAAACTGCAATTTCAGCTTTTACTTTCGGGAGCAGATTAACTTCAATCTTTGCACCACGGTAATACTCTGTCTGACCTTTCTGAGTACCGCAACCCAGAACGTGTGTCACTGTAATACCGGTTACGTTAATTTTTTCCATTGCTGCTATGAAGTCCTGTAATTTCTGCTGTTTGAATACCACAACGACTTTTGTCATCTTCGGATATTGGCTATCTGGTGACGGTGCTGTATAGCTTTCAACTTCAACAGCCTTTTCAACAGATACTTTTGTAACGCTTTTTGCATCATCTTCTGTATATCCGAGCATTGCTTCGCTCATTGCCGGAGCAAAATCAGCATATGAAGATACAAGTCCGTGTTCTGTGATGTCAAGTCCGAGTACTTCTTCCTGTTTTGTTGCTCTCAGACCAATTGTATGTTTGATTAACTGGAATACGCCAATCATTGTTACGGCTGTCCACGAGCCTACCACAAGTATGCCAAGAAGCTGTTTTCCGAGAAGTTCAAAGCCGCCGCCATAGAAAAGTCCTGTATTGCAGATGTTGCTTGCACCGCCGTCCTGAGCTATCGCAAATCCGGCAGCTTTGTCAGTAGCGAAAAGTCCTACTGCAATTGTACCCCAGAGACCGTTCATCATATGTACTGCAACAGCACCCACAGGGTCATCAACGTGCAGTACGTAGTCCAGAAACCATACGCCGAAACATACAAGCAGTCCGGATACTACGCCGACACATATAGCTCCGAAAGCGTCAAGCACATCGCAGCCTGCGGTTATTCCGACCAGTCCGGCAAGTGATGCGTTCAGACACATTGAAACGTCCGGTTTACCGTATTTAAGCCAAGTGAATATCATACAAGTTAAAGTTGCGACTGCCGGAGCAATTGTCGTTGTAAGGAAGATTGAACCAAGCATTTCAACGGACTGTGAAGCCGCAGGGTTGAAGCCGTACCAGCCGAACCATAATATAAATACTCCAAGTGCGCCTATTGTAAGGTTGTGTCCGGGGATAGCGTTTACTTTTATTTTGCCGTCCTCAGTTTTTGTGAATTTTCCGATTCTTGCGCCGAGTATTGTAGCTCCGACAAGTGCTGAGATACCGCCGACCATATGGATTGCACAGGAACCCGATATATCGTGGAAACCCATTTTATAAAGCCAGCCGTCACTGTTCCAAATCCAATGCGCTTCTATCGGATAGACAAATGCACTTATAATTCCGGAAT
>CAMWRL010000218.1 GCA_947176685.1 uncultured Ruminococcus sp.
ATGGTATAATATAACTATAGTAAATTCAGGGGGTAATTTTCCAATGCAGAAAAAAATTATAACAATAGAACGTCAGTACGGAAGCGGCGGCAGTATTATTGGAAAAATTACTGCTGAAAAACTTGGCATAAACTGCTATAACAGACAGATTCTTGATATGACCGCCGAAAGATGCGGTATAGCTATTGAACACCTTGAAACAGCCGAAGAAAATGTACCGACAAGTTTTCTGTATTCGCTCCTTATGTCCGCTAATCCGGCACGTTCAATGGAAGATAATCTGCCATTGTCTGATAAGGTTTTCCTTATGGAGAGCCGCATTATAAACGAACTTGCCGATACCGAAAAAAGTTTTGTGCTTGTAGGAAGATGCGGTAGCTATGTACTGGAGGACAGAGGCTGTTTCAACGTCTATATATACGCTCCTGTTGAGGAAAGAATAAAACGTGCAGTAAAAGAATACGGCATTCCGGAAAACAAGGCGGAAAATATTATGAAAAAAGCCGACAAACGCCGTGAGACTTTCTACAACGTCAACACCGGCAGACTATGGCAGGACAAAGACCAGTACTCATTATGCCTGAACAGTGCTGAACTCGGTGACGAACTCTGTGCGGAAATCATTGTCAAGGCTTATACCGAATATAATAAGAAATTTTCAGAATAAAATGTGCGTACCTGAAAAGCTGTCTGTAAAGTGACAGTTTCTCAGATACTCACTGAAAATATCTCTCTTTTTTTCAAAAAGGCTCTGCAATTTTGTGCGGAGCTTTTTTGTATACTGCAAAAATTACTGGCAACAATATTTTAAAACATATAAAAAAGGAGTTGTTTTTTTCTGAAATGAGTATTGTTCTTATAAGGTCGCTGATTCTTTACATTCTGGTTATATTTTCAGTAAGGCTTATGGGCAAGCGACAGCTTGGCGAACTCCAGCCTTCCGAACTTGTCATAACCATTCTCATATCAAATATAGCCACACTTCCGCTGGAAGATACTGATATTCCGCTTTCACTGGGAGTCACTCCGATACTTGCGCTTGTGTGCTTTGAAGTGCTTGTATCGTGGTTTAATCTGATTTTTCCGAAATTCCGGAAAATGATTTCTGGCAGTCCGAAAATAATTATCCGTGACGGCAGGACAGACCCCGAAGTTCTCAAAGAACTGCGGTTCTCTGTTGATGACCTTATGATGTCACTGAGGGAAAAAGACGTTTTTGATATTGAGGACGTACAGTTTGCAATCGTTGAAACTACCGGTAATATTTCCGTTATGAAAAAACAGACGGTTGACACTCCTACAAGGGACGATTTGCAGTTGAAAACAAAAAATTATGACCCGCCGCAGGTAATAGTTTCGGACGGGAAAATAATTCCGCAGGCTGCAAAGACAATGGGAATTGACGGCAGTATAGAAAAAATTATCCGTCCGGTAAACCTGAAAATTCAGGACATTTTTCTTATGACCGGCGACATACAGGGGAATTTCTTCATAGTTGACAAAAAGGGAAACGCTCCCCATACTATAAAAAGCGGAGGTGAAATTTTATGACCCGTATAAAAATAAGTGCCGTAATACTTTGCGTACTTGTGGGAATAAGTATATTTTTTACAGTATGGATAAACAAAAGATGCAGTTATATGCTTGACGAAATAACAGGCATATTTCAGTTGATGGACAGCGGACAGAATATTCAAGCAATGCAGAGGGCAGAAGCTCTTGACAATGAATGGAACAGTTTCAGAAAAAAAGCAACCATCATGTTAAATAACCAAAGTCTTACGGAAGTCGACTGTATCAGTTCCGGAATCCCCTATCTTATCAAAAACGACAATGACGAAAGTTACGCCCGACTTATGGAATTTAAGTATATTCTTATTATGATTAAGGACGGCGAAGTCCCTACACTCACAAGAGTGCTATAAAAAAACAGACAGTTATGACTGTCTGTTTCAGTATAATCATTCTTTATTTTCGGAAGTATCGGACGTTTCGCTGACGGTCTGTGCTTTGAGCAAGTCTCTTATTTCAGCAAGGATAATCTCCTCTTTGGACGGTTCAGGGGTTTCCGCTTTCTTTTCTTCTTCCTTCTTCTTACCTATCTGCATAATAGTATTTATGCCTTTCATAAGCATAAAAAGTACGAACGCCATAATAATGAAGTTTATGATGGCTGTCAGAAACGCTCCGTAATTAAGATACTGTCCTGTATCGCCAAGCTTTATGCGTCCGGCAACTTCAGCACCGCCGATGCAGTTTATAAGCGGATTGATAAAGCTTTCAGTAAGTGATGTTACAATATCCTGAAATGCCGCACCGATAATAACACCGATTGCCAAATCCATAACGTTTCCTTTAAGTGCAAATGCCTTAAATTCCTGTAAAAATTTTTTAATCATAACAAAATCACCTTTTCGACAAAATAAGACATACTGGAATAATCAATGACATTTTCCGACATCTGAAAACCCAAAGTATACGGACTTATCTTTTTTTAATGATTATAAGTCCGTCATACTCGGGAAATTTTTTTTATCTTTTTTTGACTTTTTCTTTGACTGCATATAATCCGGAAGTTCTATCAAATCCAGTTCGTCAACATATTTTTTCTTTTTTGGCATAGCTTCAACAGCCTTGTCAGCTTCTGCCATAGTAAACTTTTTCTTGTGTTTAGGAGTATATGTTTCCAGTGAATCGGAATCCGCTGTACCTGCGTCCCTCATTCTTATACGGCTTTTGGCGGAAAATTTCGGGTTTAACAATCCTGCATCAACGTCCTTTGTCCTGCCCATTGATACTTTACGTCCGTAAGGGTTCTTTTCGCCCAAATCGTTGGAGTTGTAATTTTCTGCCTGTCTCATATACTTCTGATTGAACTTATTTACATCATTCGGACGCAGATTTTCAGCGTCCTTAATTTCAACGTCAGTCATATGAACTTTTTTCTTCTTTTGACGTTTTCTGAGACTGCCGAAATCCGGAACGGATAAATCTGCGTCCCCCATATCGGAAGACTTTCCGAAAAAATCTTCTTCTGATGTTTCAGGAGTTCTGTTTTCGCCGTCGTCCAGAAAATCCATGAACTTTTCCGTATCATCGGCAGGAGTTTCAGCCGGAACACTCTGCGGAACAGCATTATTTTCCGGATAAACATACGGTTGTCCATAAACCGGCATGCCATTCTGGTCGTAGCCCATAAACTGCGACTGATACATCTGCGGCTGTCCGTAAACCGGCATGCCGTTCTGGTCGTAGCCCATAAACTGCGACTGATAC
>CAMWRL010000219.1 GCA_947176685.1 uncultured Ruminococcus sp.
TTAAGTCGTCGGCAGCGTCAGATGGGGATAAGAGACAGATTTTACCCTATATAACTTTTTTTAACACTCTGTTTTTGGTTGTAAAATGGAAATATTTCTGAAACTCTTGCCATTTTCAGCGATATATGCTATTATTATTCCAGCCCAAAAGACAGCCGAAGTTTTTCGGAGAAAGGATTTAATCAATGAGTAAAGGTAAAACGGCTATTTGTGTTTGTGCGATGGTTGCTTCATGTGTTACAGGCGGTGTTTTAGTTGCAGATGCTGCTGTATCTGGTCACACTGTAGGAAAATTGAATAATCAGGAAGTTTTCAGCTTTGAAAACAAACAGCTCTCAAATGCTATGCCGACTTTCACCGCACCCATAGGTGAAACTACACAAGCTACTACAGAATCTACAGAATATTCAATGGAAACAGTTCCGGCAATCAATACTGAATGCGTTGTCGAAACAATGACAAAAGAACTTACAGCAATCTATTCAGAAACATATGTTACAGAAGCAGTCCAGACCGAAAAAGCTGTAACAACTATTGCTACAGATTCCGCTGAGGAAGTCTATACAGAAGTAGTTACAACCGCAGTAACTACAGCAGTTACTACAACTACAACTACTACTGTATCAACCACTGAAGAAACAACCACAACCACAACTACAACCACTACAACAACTATTCCGGCAGCCGAAACAACAACTACTACTGCTCCGGAAATCTTCAACGAACCAATTGAATGGTTCTATATGGAATCACAACCCGTTTATATTATGGAGGCTGAAGTCTATACAGAACCTGTATACACTGAGCCAGTATACACTGAACCCGTATATACCGAACCAGTCCATACAGAACCCGTATACACTGAACCAGTTTATACAGAACCCGAAGTTACATATAACTCCGCTTTGGATTACATATCGGAAAGCGATTTTATACTTCTCTGTAATGCAGTGGCTCACGAAGCAGGTTCGGACTGGATTGACATTTACAGCAAGGGTAATGTGGTCGAAGTTATTATGAACAGAGTAAACAGTCCGCTGTTCCCTGATTCAATATACGATGTAATTTCGCAGCCATACCAGTTTGAAGGCTCTGAAACATATACTTACCTCGGCTGCTATTCATGTGAAGTGACCGACAGCGTAATCGAAGCCGTCAGACTATATTTCAATGAACCATATTCGTTCAGTCAAGGGTATATGTACTTCTATGGCGACGGCTCTCAGAATCATTTCTCAGTTTCTTATCAATAAATACTGAATCTTATAAAGTACGGGACATAACGTCCCGTGCTTTTTTATTTACAGAACAGTCACATTATATATACATATCGGTAACGGATATTGAAATTTCTGTCATTATATGATATAATGGTCTATAGTTCCGCAAGAATAATCTTTTTTATGGAGGTGTTTCGCTTTATGGACTTTTTAAAGGATATGCCAGCCGTTTTTATAACTGCTGTTTCGGCTGGTGTCCTGACGCTTTGTGCTTCAATAATTTTTCTTGTGTCCCACAACGAAAAAAAACACGCCCGACAGTATTGGAACAGAATTTCAGGCTTTATGGAACTCGCTGAACAGAATGTTTCATATCCCTTGAAATGCGACGAAATACTTATAGGACGACACGCATCTGCTGACATACGTCTTCCAGACTTGTCTGTATCACGCTATCACGCAATACTTACCGTTGCTGACGGCGTATGGACAATTACAGACATAGGGTCAAAATCCGGTGTCTTTGTCAACGGCAATCTTGTAAAACAGCGTATTCTTTATGAAAATGACGTTATAAACCTTGGAAACAGAAAGCTTGTCTTCAGGCGCAGGAGGGTTGATAATGTACGTTAATATTTTCCTTTATCTTATATCATGTATATTCGTTCTTGCAACCCATTCGGCAATGCTCCTGAATGTTTATCTCAACGGCAATTACGAAACTATTACCAATGTCATAATTCTTGCGGCGGCTGTAATTATACTTGACTTTACGTGGTTCATTGTTATGAGAATGTTCAGACAAAGAAGCTGTACAATTGATTTCCTGCTCATACTTATCCTGAATATGAGTGTTATTCTACAATCGTGCTTCGGCGGAGTGCATCTTTCGGCAAAACATTATATAACCTGTATGGTTTCGCTTGCCGCTTCAAAGGTCGGTTTTGTTCTATGCAAAAACCACAAGCAGTTGCAGATACAGAAAAAATATTATTATATCGCAATCGGCATACTTATGGTTATAATACTTACGCTTACCGGCTCAAGAAGTATGTGGATAGATATAGGGTCGATTTCGATTCAGCCGTCAGAACTTATAAAACCGTTTTTTGTTCTGGCGTGCGCAACCTCTGTCGCAGAACAGCAGAACAAACGTAAAATAGGATGCTTTTTTGTGGTGTATGAAAACTTCGCCCTGTACGGACTTACGCTTGTAATATGTCTTCTGCAATGGTGGTGCAGGGATTTGGGAAGTCTTCCGACATTCGTCGGCATATTCGTCTGCGGATTCTTTGCAAGAATATGTTATCCCAAAGCAAAGTTTTCCAGAAAGACCCTCATAACAGCCGGAGTAATCCTGCTTATAGCCGCACTCATAGCCCTGAGATTTGCTCCCGATTACGTTCAGGAACGTCTGCACACTGACATCTGGAACGACAAAACAGGCGGCGGCTATCAGCAGTCAAAAGCCCTTATCGCTATTGCTGACGGCGGCTGGTTCGGAAAAGGTGCAGGATACGGAAATCTCTGCGAAGTATTCGCATATGAAAACGATATTGTATTTGCCACAATAAGCGAGGAATGGGGCTTGCTGTTCGCATTGATGGTGGTTTTCGCAATACTGATAATGATTTCCATACCTCTCATAACGCCGCCCTGCTCATACTATCACGCAACTATGACTGCCGGTGTATGTGCATACTTCATAATGCAGATGGCATTGAATATTTTCGGCTCGTGCAACCTCATACCGTTTACCGGAGTAACTATACCGTTCATATCTGCCGGAGGAAGTTCAATGATTACCAGCGGACTTATGGCAGGTATGCTTATGGCTTCACAATCGCCGGAATTTTCCAATCCGACAAGGAGGCGACCATTATGAAAGGTATAAAACGCTGTCAGTATATAATAAGCCTGTTTCTGATATTTTTCGCAGTAGTAATGGCTGTCCTCATAATCAAGATACGCACGGAAGCCGATTTCTATATTGCAAATTCGGACAAACCTGTTATGGGAATGGTCTATGACAGAAACGGCGGAGTACTCTA
>CAMWRL010000220.1 GCA_947176685.1 uncultured Ruminococcus sp.
ATAATAAATACCCTCCTGATTATATAAATCGCCTACTTTTCATATAGGTTATATAAGAATTATACACTCATAAATCAATTTTGTCAAGAGTTATTTCAATTTTCATTCATATTGACATCAATCAAGGGTTTCTGTTAACGGAATATAGAACATTTTCACAACAAAACTGTCTGTTATTCAGAACAAAAAAACTACGGATATTTCACCGTAGTTTTTTCTGACTGTCCCTTTAAAGAAACAATCCCCCATTGAATTATTATTAAACAACTGATTGTGCAGTAATCAGCAGATTTAATGCGTTTTTTAATTATGCCTTGAAAACGGCTCTTACAAAGTTATAGATATGTGCATGAATGCTGTTGTCGCCATGATAACCGCCGTTTACATAATGCCAGATATGCGGAACATTGTTTTTAGCAAAATTATTATGGTAGTTTTCGGGATTTGAATAAACAACAGTATCGTTGCTGCCGCCTGTAATGAACAGGAGTGACGGAGCTTCCTTTTCGGAATCCCATTTGAAACTGCCTGTTACACCAGGGGCAGGACAGATTGCGCCTACATAGCCGAATAAATCAGCACGCTGCATACCTATGAGGAGAGATTCTCTTCCGCCCATTGAGAAGCCTGTTATTGCAGTATTTTCCCTGCCTGTCTTAACGCTGTAGGTTTTCTCAATATGAGGCATAAGGTCTTTTGTGAGGTCATTTATGAAATTGTCATATGCGGCGTTGTTTTCGTCGTCCATAGCGGAACAGTTTTCCTGAGTTGCGCTGGAGTAAACATACGGGAATACAACTATCATATCTTCTGCTGCGCCCTCAGCAATAGCGTTTCCGATAATCTGACGGGTGTACATAGTACCGTTGCCCTCAATAATCATTCTGTCCTGATTTTCCCAGTATCCGTGCAGAACGTAAAGTACAGGATATTTCTTATTTTCGTTGTAGTTGGCAGGAAGAAGAATATTATAAGGCTTGTTGCGATTGCAGGTAGTAGAGTAATATGTTCCTGATTTTACTGTACCATACTGTACTCCGGCTTTTTCCTGTTTGGATTCAGCGGTTTCAAATTCAGAAACGCTGCTTTGAACTATAGGTGTATATTCTGACATTGTACGCATAGATGTTGCTGCCGGAGGGGTAACAACAGGGTTTTCAGATACCGGAAATTCTTTTATCTGTCCGAGTATGAATTTCTGAATCAGAACAGCATCATTTACATTGTATTCGCCGCTCTGGTCAACATCTGCCGCAAGCTTTTCAGCCGAGCTGTCAAAACCGTTCGTAAGACCTTTTCTTGCAAGTACCATATCGAATGAGTCAATAACACCGTCGGAATTTATGTCGCCAAGAGTAACCTGTTTGGATTCGCCTGCTCCGAGAATTGTAGTTCCGGCAACTGCTCCTATAACCTCATCTATATAGAAGTTATTGGTTGTTTCGGCTGTCTCAATGTAAAGCTGCATATTTGTAGCACCGTCAGGAATCTTGTAATTCTTGTTGGCAAGCTGTACCCAGTCACCCTTGACTGCTGTTGCTTCTGCGATTGTATCATACTGAGTTTCGCCGCTTGCGTCAGTGTACTGTAATTTCATATAGAACTTATCAGTTGCGTCGCCGTCAAAATACATAACGTTTGCACTGAAACTATATTCATTTCCTGGTGTGAAAGCTCTTGGGCTGAGAGTTTTTGCAGCACCGTTCCAGGCTGATGTTCTGTCCTGTACCAGAAGCGATTCACTGCCTACATATGAAGTACGTCCGCTTGTGCTGATTCCGCCTGCACCTCTTGAAGTCCAGTCGCAGGTGCTTCCCTCGAAGCCGTCCGCAAAGTACCAGCCATAGTCGTTAGGTTCAATGGGCTTTACTTCTCCGCCGCCGCCCTGATAGTTGCTTCCGTCACCCCATTCGGACTGCGGAATCATTGATGTAAGTGTTGTATAGGCAGGCTTAGGCTGATTGTTTCTATCATACAGAAGTGCGTCACTGCCTTCTTTAAGCCATGAGTTAGCGTCATTGGGTCCCCAGATAGCAACAAGCGTTACCTTGCCGTTGTATTTTCCGCTTGTGTTCACGTCCATAGCGTGCTTGAAAATTGCCTTGTACTTGTCTGCCTGGTCCTGAAGTGAATAGATAACATTACCATTATTGTCTGTAAGAGCTATGTCAAGTTCTGTAATCTGAACGTCACAGCCGATTGAAAGATATTTGTCCATAGCCTCAATATATGAATCAGTTCCGGCAAAGCCTGTTGCATTAGCAGGTACGTGCGACTGCATTCCCACACCGTCGAGCAAGCCTTTTTCATACAGCGATTTACACATATTATAGATAGTATCACGTTTGTGGTCCCAGTATTCGTTGTAGTCGTTGTAGTAGAGGTCGCAGCCCTCGGGAGCGTACCTTCTTGCATAGGTAAATGCCTTTTCAACAAAGCTGTTGTCGCCGTAAACCTGTACCCACGGGGATTTGCCGTTGCCATAGCCGGGTTCTCTTGAGCCGCCGAAATTAGCCGTTCTGTTTGAATCGTCGCTGATACATTCGTTAGCAACGTCGTATGCATAAAGGTTAAGTTCCGGATACTGCTGTTTAATAGCTCCGAACAGGTTCTTTATATAGCTTTCCATACGCTGGTCCATAACATCAGCCGAAACCCAGTTGCCGCTGGCGTTGAAGCCTTCCTTGAAGAACCATTCAGGAGTCTGGCTGTGCCATACCAGAGTGTGTCCACGCATTGCTATATTATTCTGTACGCAGAAGTCCATTATTGCAGCTGCGCTGTTAAGCGAAACGCCTATATTTGTGCCGCTGCACTGGGACTGTACCATTGTTGCATCGGGTTTGGTTTCGTTTTCGCACTCAATGCTGTTGTAGTCCTTGATTATGTTTGCAGTGATTGCGGAATTTCTTACAGTACCGCCGTTGAGGATATTACCTACCCTGAAATAATTAGCGAACTCGTCTTTAAGACCCTTTTCGCCGGCAGCTTTTGCAGAAAGTCCGTTCTTTGAGGTGATTTTAACGTCATCAAATGTAAAATCGTCTGTACTGTCGGTTGTGAGTGTCAGACGGAATTCATAGCTGTTAGCCGGAGCTTTATAATTTGCTGAAATCTCTGTCCATTGACCTGCCTTGACTTTTTTGTCGGCAAGATTCACGGCAGTTTCAACGCCTGTTGTTTCGTCAATGCAGAGAAGATTCAGATGAAAAGTCTGGTCGGTTTCGCTGTAAACCTGAATACTGTAATTATAGTCAACTGCTC
>CAMWRL010000221.1 GCA_947176685.1 uncultured Ruminococcus sp.
ACGCCAAAGCCTGCAATATCGAAGTTGTAAGCGGTACGGTTGAGATTTTCGGAAAGAATGTCGTTAAAGGCTTTCTGTTTGCAGTCGGTGGTGCTGTAGCCGTGTTGATTGCAGGTCTTGTCGGATTCGGAATTTCAAGAAAAACAAAAAAGAAAGGCAAATAATATGAATTTCAAGAAACTTTTTATAACAACAGTTACGGCTTTGATGTCACTGTCGTATATTACGGCGTTCAGTGCTTCGGCAAACGGCGAATTACAGAACCCTGACGAAGCTCTCACGGACGGTACATTTGCTTATGAACTTGTAAACGGTTCATATACAATAGTAAGCTGCGAAACTGGTTCAATACCAAAAAGTATTCCGTCCATACGTAACGGTTACACTATTACCGCAATAGGTGACGGTGCTTTTGTAGGCTGTACCGCAATGAATGAAATCGAAATTCCTGATACGGTGCGTTCTATCGGCATGAACGCTTTCGCCGGCTGTACTTCCCTTAAAAAGATAGTTATTCCGGAAACTGTAACCGAAATTTCATCATGTGCGTTTCTGCGGTGTACTTCTCTTAAAGACGTTGAACTTCCGGACACTCTCACTACTATAGGAAATTACGCTTTTGCGCAATGCACAAGCCTTGAAAGTCTGAAACTTCCGTCATCGCTTACTTCCATAAACGCCGAAGCTTTTACAGACTGCTGGTCACTCAAAGAGTTTGACGTTTCAGAATGTCCGGAGTTTGTGTTTGAAAACGGAATACTTATGAATGATTCAAAGTCCGAAATTTATCGTGGTTCTGTTGAGCTGGAGGGTGATTTATATATTGACAGCAGCATTGCCGTAATAAAACCCGGAGCATTCTCAGGCTGCACAAAAATTGAAAGTCTTTTTGTACCATCATCTGTTTCAACTATCGGTGCAGACGCTTTTTCAAACTGTTCGTCACTCAGGAAAATAGACCTTAAACAGGGACTCAGCATACTTGAAGCTGGTGCTTTTATGTACTGCTCCGCACTGGAAACGGTTTCCATACCGCTTACAGTTACCGGAATAGGTGAAGAAGCTTTCGCATACTGCACGAACCTTTCAAAGGTCATAATTCCGGAAGGCGTTACGGAAATAGGCGCAAACGCATTTCTTGACTGCAACAGTCTGTCAAAAGTAAGCGTTCCCAAAAGCGTGGAAACAGTCGGTGAAAACGCTTTCGGCTACACGGTCAGCGGACAAGAGCTTGCAAAAAATGACGGTTTCAGTATGAGCGTTTATTCAGGTTCTGGAGCGTTGAAGTACGCCAAAGACAACAAAATTGATTACAGCGTTGCAGACAGAAATATAAAACAAATTGCCTTTATAATTATAGCTGTCGGACTTATTCTGGTAGTAGTGGTATTTGCGGTAGTTCTGATGGCAAGAAGCAAAAAAGGTGCTTCCACAAGCGTAAAAAAAGCAAAAAAGCTTGAGAAACAGCAGCAGATTGAAGACAGCTATGAAAAAATTATAGATAATAATGAATGATTTTCGCAAAATAAAAAACGGATGCATGCATCCGTTTTTGTATTATATTTTAGTTTTTCATTTCAAAGTTTTCACCAAGAACATCAATATTGGCTTCAAGAATGGGGTTTATAAAGTCATTAAGAAATTCTTCAACCTGCTGCGAACTTCTTCCGGTGTAGCTTTCGGGTCTGAGAACTGCATCAAGTTCTTCCTTAGTTACCATAAACAGCGGGTCTGCAAGAATAAGGTCACAAAGGTTATTGTCCTTACCATAAACTTTGACCTGTTCTCCGGCAATCATTGAGTAGTCCATAATTCTGTCGTGGAGTTCCTGACGATTTCCGCCTTTCTTTACAGCGTCCATCATAATATTCTCACTTGCCATGAAAGGAAGTTCAGCCATTACACGGCGGCGGATAATTTCGGGATATACAACAAGTCCGTCAGTAACGTTCATCATGATGTTGAGTATAGCATCAACGCCAAGAAATGCTTCTGCTACGGAGATTCTCTTGTTGGCGGAATCGTCCAGAGTTCTTTCAAACCACTGTGTACCTGCTGTAAATGCCGGATTAAGACTGTCAATCATAACGTATCTTGCAAGTGAAGTGATTCTTTCACAACGCATAGGATTACGCTTGTAAGCCATTGCGGACGAACCGATTTGTTTCTTTTCACGGGGTTCTTCCATTTCCTTGAAACTCTGCAATATACGCATATCGTTTGAAAACTTACTGCACGATTGGGCAATTCCGCTGAGTACAGAAAGTACCTGAGAATCCATTTTTCTGGAGTACGTCTGTCCGGAAACCGGTACTACTGAATCAAATCCCATTTCTTCGGCAATCATCTTTTCAAGCTGTTTGATTTTTGCAGTATCACCTTCAAAGAGTTCCATAAACGATGCCTGTGTACCTGTAGTGCCTTTTGAACCCAACAGTTTCAATGTGGACATTCTGTATTCAAGGTCTTCAAAGTCCATAAGCAGTTCATTCAGCCACAGAGTTGCACGTTTGCCGACCGTTGTAAGCTGTGCCGGTTGCAGATGCGTATATGCAAGACATGGCATGTCCTTGTACTCGTTGGCGAATTTTGCAAGATTACTCATAACATTGACGAGTTTTCTTTTTACGACCTGCAAAGCGTCACGCATAATTATAACGTCTGTGTTGTCGCCGACATAACAGGAAGTTGCGCCAAGATGAATGATTCCGGCTGCATCGGGACAAGCCTGTCCGTATGTATACACATGCGACATAACGTCGTGACGACAAACCTTTTCACGCTGTTCAGCCATATCATAATCAATGTCAGTAATATGTGCTTCAAGCTGTTTTACCTGTTCTTCGGTAACGGGAAGCCCGAGTTTCATTTCAGCCCTTGCAAGAGCAACCCAAAGTTTACGCCATGTGGTAAACTTCTTGTCTGCTGAAAAAATATACTGCATTTCTTCGCTGGCGTAGCGTGTACAGAACGGGCTTTCATAACTGTTTTTATTGTCCATAGTTCTAAAAACTCCTTTTTGTGATTTTATACTATCATTATAACATTTCAGACAGAATGTGTCAATACAGAAACCAGTCAGAAAAGCCAAAGCTAAAAATATTAATTTACAAAAAATCACTTCAAATTTTGTGCCGACGAAATTCGTCGAAACAAAATCTTCTGTAATTTTACACACAAAATACAAAAATGAAAAAAGCCGTATAAAGCCGTGAAAA
>CAMWRL010000222.1 GCA_947176685.1 uncultured Ruminococcus sp.
CCACGACACTCAACGGCGGACCTAATATAGATTATATCGAAATTTCGTCAACTGACAAAACAGCACCTCATGAAAAGGCGGTTCGTGGTAAACATATGGAGAATCTTAACCGTGGTGTTGTTTCTGCACACGCTAAAAATGGTAATCTGGTAAGCTGGAGAATCCTTGCTACGGATAACGAGGAGACTATTTTCCACCTCTGGAAGAACGGCGAAACCAAACTTGGCGAATTTACTATGGAACAGGCTTCCAACTATTTCGACAATGGCGGAACGGCTACAGACTGGTATACTGTTGATGTGTACGTAAACGGAGAATGTACGGAATTTGCTCAGGCATCAAAGAATTTCACCAATACGAACAGCGGACAAAGCGGTGCATATTTCGACATCAAGCTGAAACAGCCGGCAGATATGACTATGCCCGACGGCACAACATGCTCATATTCTGCTAATGACTGTTCTGTAGGCGATGTTGACGGCGACGGAGAATACGAATTATTTGTTAAGTGGGACCCTTCAAACTCACAGGATAACTCAAAGAACGGATATACCGGAAATGTATATATCGACTGCTATAAGCTTGACGGCACACAACTGTGGAGAGTTGATTTAGGACGGAATATACGTGCAGGTGCGCACTATAATCAGTTCACAGTTTACGATTTTGACGGAGACGGAAAGGCAGAACTCATATGCAAGACTGCTGACGGAACTGTTGACGGTATGGGAAATGTTATCGGTGACGGTTCAAAGGATTATCGTTCAGATGCAGGAAGAATCCTCTCAGGTCCTGAATATCTCACTCTCTTTGACGGCGCAACCGGAAAGGCTCTTGATACTATCGATTACAAGCCGGGCAGAGGCGATTACACCGCATGGGGAGATAATTACGGAAACCGTGTTGACAGGTTTACTGCCTGCGTTGCATATCTTGACGGCGTGAATGCCTATGCCTGCTTCGGTCGAGGATATTATACCCGTTCGGCTGTTACTGCATATTCAGTATCAAACGGCAAACTTAAAGAATATTGGTCATTCGATACGGGACATGATGAGAGTGTAAAGGGATACGGTGACGGAAATCATCATATTATGGGTGCTGATGTTGACGGCGACGGAAAACAGGAAGTTGTAGTCGGTTCAGCAGTTATTGACGATAACGGCGAACTTCTCTATACAAGCGGATTAGGTCACGGCGATGCTATTCATATCGGCGATTTTGACCCGACTAATCCGGGTCTTGAGATATTCCAGTGTCATGAGGAAGAATCATCAAATTTCGGAGTATCGCTTCGTGACGGAAAAACCGGAAAGCTTCTGTTCAAGGAAGACGCAAGCGGAGATACCGGAAGATGTCTTGCCGATAACCTCATTGCCGGAAACGGCGGAGCTGAAATGGTAGGTTCGCATAACGGAATAGTGTATTCTGCTGCGGGTGAGCATCAGCAGGTGCTTACATGGTCTGAAATTACCAAATGGGGACAAAATTCAGTAGTTTATTGGACTGATACTCTGGAAAGAGCAGTTCTCGACCGTACAATGGCTGACCAGTACGGCAAAGGTCGTGTATTTACCGGCGATGATGCAGGATATAATAATGCTTCAAAGTCTAATGCCTGCCTGACCTGCGACCTTATGGGCGATTGGCGTGAAGAGATGCTTTTCCGTGTAGGTTCTGACACAATAAGAGTGTTTACGACAACTTATACCAATGAATACAATCTCTATTGTCTTATGCAGAATCCGCAGTACAGGGTACAGGTTGCGGCGCAGAACAACGGATATAATCAGCCGCCGCATACGGATTACTATATTGATTCCGTGGAATACACACGACCGGAAGAACAGGACATCTGGGTTAATAGTAAGTAATTGTTTATCAGAACTTGTCTGCATAGAAAAATCCGCATATATTTCTGTGTGGATGGGTTCTGAATTTATTTTCACATTTGCTGTACTTTCTAAGCAGACCATACGCATAAGTAAAAAATAATGTAAATGATGGAATATATAGAAGATAAAAGACAGCAGAGCAAGGTCAGATACCCAATAAAAGAAATTGTATTGATAGTGTTTTGCTGTACATTATCAAATGTGGATGACTGGGAAGATATGGATATGCAGGCAAACCATATACAGCAGGCATATAACAATCTGAAATCTGATTTAGATGAGGATAAACTTTTATGTGTATGGTTTGGTTTTGTATAAAATCTCCTTTAATAAGATATATAAAAGATGATATAATAAAAAAGATGTGTAGCTTTCGACGTAAGTCCAATCAATTAAGCTGCACACTTCTCAAAACTTTAAATGTGTATAATTTAAAAGGCTGCACGTGTTTTTAGTAAAGAGAGGTATTATAAATGGAACGGAACAATGAACTCAGCACTTTTCGAAATGTGGTTTGAAAAGTGCCTGTTGTCGTACCTTGAAAAAGACACAACAATTGTTATGGATAATGCATCATTTCATCGAAAAAAACAGCTTTTTAAAATATGTGACAAATACGGATTTAACCTTATATTTCTTCTGCCATATTCTTCTGAACTCAATCCAATTGAAAAATACTGGTTTGTATTAAAGCACAGAATAAGAGCTTTTTTACGTATAAATATTTCTTTAAATGATTCTATTCATCATGTTCTTCAGTATCCCTTATGTTCTGTTTTTAAGTAGGATAGCTATATTATTCGTAATTCTATCTATATTCCGAAAGAAAAGGCAATCTGCTGACAGATTGCCTTTTTTAAATTTTAATTTTGATTATTTCTCAGCTTTTTTACGCCGGAGCATACCGGAAAATTTAAGCGTCAGGAATCCAAATGCAGTTGTCAGGAATCCGCTAAGGGCAATTAGCAGATTTCTCAGAGAGTTATTGCCCGTCTGCGGAAGATTGACTTCCTCGTTATTGGAATCCGTGCCGATACCGGTCACAGGGTCAATTGTATAGACAGCAAGCACGTTTTCAGCATCATCCGTCAATGTAATCTGATACTGTCCGTTTTCAGTTTCAGAAATGACAGCAGTTACAACGTCTTTGTTGGATTCGTGTTTGGACTTGTAGTCATTGATTGCCCACTCGCAGAGTTCATTATCAGATGCAATGTTAGTAATTGTTGCTTCTGTCGTAGATGTTGTGGTCTCTTCAGATTTGATAGATTCAGCCGTTGTGATTGTGGTTTCCTCGGATTTCACTGATTCTGTT
>CAMWRL010000223.1 GCA_947176685.1 uncultured Ruminococcus sp.
CAAAAGGAGATGATTAAACTATGGTTGAACAGGACACAATAAAACTGCTCCGTGAGTGCGACGCAGGAATTAAAATGGGCGTTTCAGCAATTGACGAAGTAATGAGTTACGCCAAAAGCGAGGATTTGCGGAAAACCTTACAACACAGTATGCAGGAAAATGAAACTCTTAAAAACGATTTGCAGATGGCGTTGGCTGACTATCACGATGACGGCAAAGAACCCAATCCCATAGCAAAAAGTATGTCGTGGGTCAAGACAAATATGAAACTCAAAATGAACGAATCTGACCAGACTATTGCGGAACTTATTACTGACGGCTGTAATATGGGTATAAAGTCGCTTAATCAGTATCTGAATCAGTATCAGGCGGCGGACGAGCGTTCAAAAAATCTTACAAAAAGGCTGATAAGTGCAGAAGAAAAACTGTCATTTGACATGCGGCAGTTTCTATAAAAAAGGCGGACAATTGTTGTCCGCTTTTTTCATGTCAGCGAGGTATAAAATGAATAGTCAACTTTTGCCTGCGTGTAATATGGTTCTGTACGTTTTTTCAGTTCATCTTCATACAAACCGCTTATATGTTTCATGACAAAATCACGGTTAGAAATACTTTCAATATGGCTTGCCTTAAATTCCGGATTCATGACCGCAATCCTGAAAGCGTGGCGGAAATATTGACTTTCATTTTCGGCGAGATAATCAAGCATTTTTCTAATCATGGGATAATATCTGCCTACATTTTTAATAATACTCTTTTCAAGATGTCTATGGTCGTTGAAATAAATGCCGTTTGTTGTATCGAGGTCAAAAACTATTGCCTCGTAATTTTCCGGAATAAAAATCTGTTCTATGACGCTGAACATATCCAGATAGCCTATCTTATTTAATATATAAAAAAGAACTTTTTTATTTTCGGGAATTGTTTCATTCACAAAAATTTCATAAATATCATTTATGCATTTTTCAGTGATAACACCTTTTCTACAATCATGACCAACTTTCCACTGAACAGACCTTATATAAAACATATCATGATTTTGTCTGTAGCTGTCAAGTATATCCTCAATTTTTCCGCTTATTCTTTTATCAAAATTCAATGTATCATATCCCAGCAGTGTTTCGTCAAGGAGTGTATTGTACCATTCCTTAAAGCCGTGAATTCTTTTCGGGGAGTAGTAAGTGAGACCATCAGCATTATCGGATATTTCGCCGTAATATTCGCCCTTGAGAATAATTCCGTATGAATAAGAACAACCCTTGCTTGATATATCAAGTGAGAAATCTTCCTCACCCGCACAATAATTGCCTATATCTTCATCTGAAAAGTATGTCTTTTCAAGGGGATAAAATCCACAATTGAATCTGTAGTCATAAACTCCGTCACTTTTACAGCCATTTGCGACATTTGTTATAAACCATACATAATCTTCCGGTAGTTTTATATTGTTTTCGTTCTCAAACTTCCGTACTTCCTCAATGCTGATTGTATCATATATTTTAACATCTCCGAATCTTTTAAGCCGCTCCATTTTTTCACGTATTGCGACGGCTTCGGGGTCATTGGTGTTATATTTCATAGTTACCTCCTATAATTCAACAAAAGCGGACTTTTTACAGTCCGCTTTTTTATGATTAATAATTTTCGCTTCTTACTTCAAAGTAGCTCTGAGAGTGTGCGCATACCGGACAAGCCTTTGGTGCGGAAGTGCCTACCACAATATGACCGCAGTTGCGGCATTCCCATACTGTAACACCGCTTTTTTCAAATACCTGCTGACTGTTTACGTTTTCAAGCAGTTTGCGGTAACGTTCTTCGTGCTGTTTTTCGATTGCGCCGACCATACGGAATTTAGCTGCAAGTGCCTTGAAACCTTCTTCTTCGGCTTCCTGAGCCATTCTTTCGTACATATCAGTCCATTCGTGGTTTTCGCCCTCTGCTGCTGCAAGAAGATTTTCAGCAGTATCGCCTATACCGCCGAGTTCTTTCAGCCACATTTTAGCGTGTTCCTTTTCGTTGTCGGCGGTGTGCAGGAAGATTTCAGCAATCTGTTCATAGCCTGCTTTTTTTGCAACTGATGCAAAGTATGTGTACTTGTTTCTTGCCTGAGACTCTCCGGCGAAAGCGTCTTTTAAATTCTGTTCGGTTTTAGTACCGGCGTATTTGTTTTCTGGCATAGTAAAAAACTCCTTTTCTGATTAATTTTTCCAAAGTCCGTGAAGATTGCAGTAAGCGTATACAGCGGCAACATTTTCGCCGTCAACTGCAAAACAGGCTTCGGGTTTTTCGTCCGGTTTGAGGAACTTTGTATAGAATCCCTTGTCTGTTTCAACGGCTATCCACTGAATATAGTGTTTTTCCTGCATAGGGTGTTCAACAGAGCCGACCTTAACGCAAACCTTTCCGTCATTCACTTCATAGACCGGAACGTGTTTTTCAACAGCCGCATCGGTTGAACACGGGGTAATTTCGGTAAGATTTTCCGCTGAACCGCTTAAAAGTCCAAGTACGGAGTTACCGTCCTTATAGAAATTCATAAAAAAACCTCCTTGAAAAATGATAGGTATATTTTAGCACAAATTTATAAATTTGTCAATATGGTCTTTTAAGGATTACAGACAGGTATCTGCCGTCAAATTTTTTTCCGAAGCCTTTATTATACCTGAACTCAGAAAATGAAACTTTTCCGACATCAGGGACGGGAATATTATTTTTCGTCAGATAACCTACAACTTCTTCTATAACTTCCGGAAACATACTTTCAGTATAATCACAAACCCTTGTATAAAGATATATTCCCATAAAATCATTAAGTAAATCAAGCATTTCATTCAGGTCATTGTTTTTAAGGTCTTTGTATAGATTTCTGAAAATATCATAACTGTATTTTCCGGTATATTCTTCAAAACTGTTATATTCATTAATATATTCCGGAAACAAGTCAATAAAAGAATACAGCCATTCGTCCCAGTAGGAATCATTGAATTTCCACATTTCCTCCGCAAGCGGTGTCCAGTCTTTTTCGGGATATTGTGCAACAAGATATTTTTCAATGCACATAATTATAAATGCTGTTCTTCCGGCTACGGATATGCCCTTTAACTTTTCAATCAACTTTTTCATAAGTTTCATTTTATCACAAAGTCGGGAATTTGTCAACAAAAAACAGTAATACAATACAAACTTTTTTATTCAAGAGGTATAGAGT
>CAMWRL010000224.1 GCA_947176685.1 uncultured Ruminococcus sp.
TCATTTTGGGTGTAATTTGTCAAGTCTTAATTAGTTTCCGAGGAGGTCTATTATAGCACAAAAAATCCCTGAAATTATAAATGTTAATTCAGGTTGACAAAAAAATCCGGCGAAATCTGCTCACCGGATTTTTGTTATCAAAGTATATTTTCCCATTCTTTTTCCCTGAATCCCACAAGTACGGTATTTTCAGAAACCAGAATCGGTCTTTTTACAAGCATACCATCCGTTGACAAAAGCCTTAACTGTTCGTCTTCGTCCATATCCGGAAGCTTGTCTTTAAGATTCATAGACTTATACAGATTGCCGCTTGTATTGAAAAACTTCTTTAACGGCAGACCGCTTTTTTCATACCATTCTTTGAGTTCCTCGTAAGTCGGATTATTTTCCTTTATGTTCCTTGTTTCGTAAACAACCCCGTTGTCGTCAAGCCATTTCTGAGCCTTTCCGCAAGTGGAACACTTCGGATAACACACATATAACATAATATTCACCTCCTGCAAACAATAATTTCAACGTCCGTATCACTGAAAACTCCCCTCACCTGTTCCGAAACTTCATTCCAGTCCAAACTGTCAAGTCCGCAGCCAATCAACGGCATAGCAAGCTTTTTTATATTCTTTTCAACAGCCTGTTTTCTGAGTTCGTGCAAACACTCTGTCATACTCTGCATAGTGGGTTTACGGCGGAATGTCTCTTTGGTGACAAGATTGAAAACCCTGTCAATAAGAATGCATTTTCCGGACTGTCCCGAAGATTTCAATTTGTTTTTCATATCAAAACGTTTTCTGAACTCCAGTGCTATTCCCTTGCCCAAAGCAAAATCGGCACTTACGCAATGAACTAAATAATAGTCTTCCGGTACTGAAAACAGGTCACGTTTTTCTTCTCTGTAGGTCATTTCACAAGCTCCATTAAATCCGCTTCGCTTATAACAGCTACTCCCAACGTCTGAGCCTTTACAAGTTTACTGCCGGCTTCCTCTCCTGCAACTACATAATCAGTCTTTTTCGACACTGAACCGGAAACCTTTCCACCGAAGCTCTCTATCAGTTTTTTAGCGTCATCACGTTTCATAGTCGGAAGCGTTCCGGTAAGTACAAAGGTTTTTCCCTTGAATCTTTCGTCATTGGTTGACTTCTTGTCGTATGTCATATTTACGCCGTACTCACGCAGACGGTTAATCAGTTCAATACGGTGAGGTTCACGCAGCGAACGGACAACGCTTTCTGCCATAATATCTCCGAAGCCCTCTATATCGGAAATATTTTCCTTTTCGGCACGGAGCAGGCTTTCCATATCGTGGAACTTTTCGCACAGCAGAACTGCTCCACGCTGACCGACATTGCGTATTCCGAGAGCATAGATAAGTCTGTCAAGTCCCCTGCCCTTTGAGTCCTGAATGGCTTTTATAAGGTTTTCGGCTGATTTTTCCGCAAATCTTTCAAGACTGGTCAGCTGGTCTTTATGAAGCGTGTAAAGGTCTGCCGGAGACTTCACCAGACCGCTGTCAACAAGAAGTTTCATATTTGCGTCACCCAGGCCGTCAATATCCATAGCGTTCTTTGAGGCAAAATGTATCATATTTTTCAGCAGTTGGGCAGGACATTCAACGTTCGGACACCTTAAAACACTTTCATCATCTTCACGCACACAACGAGTACCGCATACCGGACAGACTTCCGGCAGTTTGAATGTTTCAGAGTTTTCACCGTGACTTACGGAATTAAGCACTTCCGGAATAATATCACCGGCTTTTCTGACTGTAACAATGTCCCCTATACGGATGTCCTTTTCGTTTATAAAGTCCTGATTGTGCAGTACAGCTCTTGAAACGCTTGTGCCTGCCAATATAATCGGCTCGAATACTGCAACGGGAGTAATAGCTCCGGTACGTCCGACATTTACTTCAATGTCAATAAGTCTGGTCTGTTTTTCTTCCGGCGGATATTTGTAAGCTACCGCCCATTTCGGAGTTTTTGAAGTAGAACCCATTATGTCACGCTGTTTAAGACTGTTGACTTTTACAACAGCACCGTCTATATCATAAGCAAGTCCCGTCCGTTGTGTGCCGATTGAATTTATTTCGGACTCGATTTCCTCATATGTATGACAGACTATATATGACACGGTTCTGAATCCCAGTTCTTTGAGGTAGTCAAGAGTTTCGCTGTGCTTTGAAAAATCCCGTCCCCTGCACTGCTGAATATTAAAAATAAATATATCAAGCTTTCTGGCTGCTGTAACTTTTGGGTCTTTCTGTCTCAGCGAACCGGCAGCAGCGTTTCGGGGATTACGGAAAGCCTGTTCTCCTTTCAGTTCCTGCTGTTCGGTCAGTTCAAGAAAACTGCTTTTCGGCATATATACTTCGCCACGCACTTCCAGAAACTCCGGAGCATTTTTCAGTTTAAGCGGTACTGAACGGATAGTTTTTATGTTTGCGGTAACGTCTTCTCCCGTAAAACCGTCACCACGGGTTGACGCTCGTGTAAGAATGCCGTCCGTATACTCCAGAGACACAGACAGACCGTCAATTTTAGGCTCAATGGTGTACTCCGGCGAAACAAGTTCATTACCACACTTGTCAAGGAAGTTTTGCACCTGCTCAAAGTCAAAAACGTCCTGCAAACTTGCCATCTGTACAGTATGCTGAACCTTTTCAAAAGTATTCAGTGCCATACCGCCTACTCTCTGAGTCGGAGATGACGGCAGAATCAGTTCCGGAAAATCGCTTTCCAGTTGTTTCAGTTCGTTCATAAGCATATCAAAGTCATAGTCACTTATGTCCGGATTGTCCAGAACATAATATTTATAATTATGCTCCTCCAGTAATTCCGACAGTTCAGCTATACGTTTTTCAGCAGAAATCTTATCCATAATATTCAACCTCCCGTATGTATTCTTATGTTATCTATTTTACCATATTTTTTAACAGACGTCAACAATACGTCATTGTAAATTTATGCAGAAATAACAGACTTTATGAAATTATCCGACAATTTCCGGTTACAATCTGTAATCAGTAACAATATTATTACAAAACTGTATAAAACCATTTTTCCCCTGAAAATAAGGAGAATAATATTTTTTCACCGTGATTTTACAGAAAATTAATTTATATCTGCTTTCATTGTTTTGTATCTCTTGTAACAATTCTGTAACTATTTACAGTTATATTTTTTTATTAATACTATTATTAT
>CAMWRL010000225.1 GCA_947176685.1 uncultured Ruminococcus sp.
ATTCTCAGTATAATATATATAATCAGGGAGGTTATAATTTTATGGGAGTAATTGAAATTAACAGAATACTTGACGAAGTACGTCTTCTGGGTTGTTCGGACCTGCACTTTACCTACGGAATAACTCCGGTTGTACGTCTTAACGGTGCGTTAAGAACTATGGGTTCACGTTATCCGGTTATGGACGAAGAAGAAATACTTGACGTTGTACACCAGATGACTAACGAAAATCAGCAGACAAGCGTCAACAATCATCACGATACTGACTTTTCGTTTCAGACAAGAAGCGGCTACCGTCACCGTGTAAACGTGTATTTCCAGAAAGGCAAACCCGCTATTGCAATACGTCTTCTGCGAAACGACATTCCGACACTGGAAGACTTACAGCTTCCGCCTATTCTTTCGGAATTTGCAATGCGTCCACGTGGACTTGTGCTTGTTACAGGTCCTACAGGTTCGGGTAAGTCGACAACGCTTGCAGGTATGATGGACCTTATCAACGTGAGCAGAAGCGCACATATTATTACTGTTGAAGACCCTATAGAATACGTTCACGAACACAAAAGATGTATGATTAACCAGAGAGAAATCGGCGATGACGTACCAAGCTTTGCAATGGCACTGAGAGCCGCCCTCCGTGAAGACCCCGACGTTATCCTCGTGGGAGAAATGCGTGACTTTGAGACGATTCAGGCAGCTGTAACCGCCGCTGAAACAGGTCACTTGGTTATGAGTACACTCCATACAACAAGTGCTTCCGATACTATCAACCGTATCATTGACGTTTATCCGGAACACCAGCAGAATCAGATTCGTACACAGCTTGCGAATAACCTTGTTGCGGTTATTTCGCAGACCCTTATTCCGAAAAAGGACGGTACAGGACGTATCGCCGTACAGGAAATCCTCAACGTTACGGACGCTATCGCCGCTATGATTCGTGATAATAAGATTCACCTTATCCAGTCGGCTATCCAAACGGGTAAGCAGTCCGGAATGCAGTCGCTTGATATGGAACTTGCGAAATTTGTACATAACGGAGTTATCGGAGAAATTGACGCTCTTGAAAAATGCCTTGACAAACAGGAGTTTTACAGATTCCTTGCACAGCTCGGCGGCGCACCGAAACAGTAATTTATTGGCGGACAGCAGTGTCCGCCTTTTTTACGGAGAGTATAATATGAATGTTTTATTATAAATATAATTTAACTTATTCATAAGTCGTTGTGCATATTGACGAAAAACACAAAAAAAACAGGGCGTTTTAAGGGGCGTATGTAAAACTTGACCGTGAAAAAATTTTTTTGGCAAAAAAGTGTTGACATTTTATGAATTAAATGCTATACTAATATTACAGTAAAGGGGTCGGGAATGAAATATTGCATAATGTGTAATAAGAGATTAACCGAAATTACAACTCTCTGTATATCCCGACTGTTCGAGCCGGCTATGCCGTGCAAAAAATATATTTTTTTAAGGAGGTTTTCTATTATGAAAACAACTAAAAAGGGCTTTACCCTTATCGAACTTATCGTTGTTATCGCTATCATCGGTGTTCTTGCTGCTATCCTCGTTCCGTCAATGCTCGGTTACGTTAAGAAGTCCAAGATTCAGGGCGCTAACTCCAGTGCTACTACATTCCTCAACGCTTTCAACTCTGCCGGTACTGACCTCGATGAGATAGACTCATACTTTAAGGACGGTAAGTATACATTTGATGGTAACGGTAATCTTACTCCCCCTGCTGAAATAACTGCAAATTCTGAAATTTCTGAGGCAACTGACGTTTTTGAAGCTATTCAGCCTTTCTTTGGCGATGTTAAGAAGATTAAAGCTTTGGTGCAGGTTGAAGATGGCGTTGCTATAGCTTGTGTTGTATCAAGCGGTAAGTATTTAGGCACATCTCCTCAGATATATTCAACCAAGAAGTATCCTTCTTCTGGTTTGACAGATGAAAAAGCTTTGACAGGAGCTGTAGCAGTGTCTAAGGGTACGAAAAAGATGAATGATGACTTTACTGCTTAATAATCTAAGTTTATCAGTTTAAATATATACCTCTCTCGTATCGGGAGAGGTATTATTTATTGGAGGTGATATAATGGATAATGATACCAGACACGTATTGACTATACTCGGACTGGTTGCATGTTTCGGCGGCGGTTACTTTATGTACAGAGGCGAAAACAGAGATATTTTGAAAACCGGCGAAAAATTGAGTGCATTTACTCGCGTTGAAAATGAACTTGACGGCAAAGCAAATCTTGATTTCAAAAACGAAAACAAGGCGGTTGAAAATGCTGTAAATGCCTATTATCAGACAAATGACAGATTTTTCAATTATACTTATTATGATGATTCTGCTGACAGTGCGCCCGAATCAACACAAGAAAAGACCTATGACTATCTCAACAAATATCAGATGATTGATGATATAGCTTATATAAACTGCTCGCATTTCAACCTTTATTCAACTCAGGGATTTGCGCATTTTTTCAGGGATAATCCGGAAACAGCAGGTCTTATTGTTGACCTCCGCAACAATGGCGGTGGCAATACCGAAGACTATACAAATATTCTCGGACGTTTCATATCTGCACGGAATATCGCTCAATATCATTATAATGACGGTACAACAGAAGATATTTCTACACCTGAATTGAATTTTCTTTATACCCAAAATGTTGTGATTCTTGCCAACGAAAAAACAGCAAGTGCTTCTGAAATATTTATCGCCGCTATGAAACAGTTCTATGACGGAAAAGTTACTGTAATCGGCACAAAAACATACGGCAAGGGAGTGTTTCAGACAAGCCGGTATCTTTCTGATGACGAACTGATTAAATACACCGCCGGATACTACACCGTAGGCAACTGGGACTGCTATGACGGTATCGGCATAGCTCCGGACATAGAGCTGTCTATGGACTATGACCCCGATATAATCTGCACTGATGATGATATACAGTTACAGGCGGCACTTGACTTATTTAAATAATTTAATATATATTTTTTGTTGACAAATTATGAATAAAATGCTATAATAATACCAGAAACGGAGGTCGTTATATGAGTCATGTAAAAGGTTTTACTCGTATTGAATTGATAGGAGTTATCGCCGTAATAGGCGTATGGGCGGCGATCCTTGTGCCGGCAATGCTCGGCTACGTCAAAAAGTCTAAAATTCAGGGCGCA
>CAMWRL010000226.1 GCA_947176685.1 uncultured Ruminococcus sp.
CGTCCGGGCAACATAAGAAACGAAGATATGCGGTTAGTTTTCGCATAATCAATCCATAAAAACCGTAGGGCATACGGGGTTAGCTCGCTTATGCTTAGCACATTGGTGCTATCGAACGAGAACCGACTGCTTGTTTCTGCAAGAGGAAGCCTCCGCCTGAAGAGGCGGGGGAGGATGTCACAAAACAGATACTATAAGGAGTTGAATTTATATGAGTTTTACAAAAAAAATTACAGCAGTTATTCTTGCGGCAGGAATTATGATATCCGGAATATCAGTAAATCCTAAAACACAGCAGTCTGAAGCAGCTTCTGCCGTTGTAATTTCCCCACTGAACAAATATGAAATAAATGACGGAGTTTTCGAGGGCTGGGGAACATCTTTGTGCTGGTGGGCAAATCGTTTAGGCTACTCTGACGTACTGGCACAGCAGTCAGCCGACCTTTTCTTCGGAGATGACGGTCTGCGAATGAATATTGCACGTTTCAACATAGGCGGAGGCGATGCCCCCTCACACAAACACATTACACGTACTGATTCAAATATGCCCGGATATACGGTTTTTAATAACGGGAATATCACTTATGACTGGAATGCCGACGCCAATCAGCGAAACGTATTACAAAGAGTAACCGCGGCTGCCGGCGACGATATTATAGTGGAGATGTTCTCAAATTCTCCTCCCTATTATATGACAAACAGTGGTTGCAGCAGCGGTGCGGTGGATGCAGGAAAAAATAATCTCAGGGACGATTGTTATGACGACTTTGCGGAATATCTTGCCGAAGTCAGCTATCACTATAAAAACGACTGGGGAATTGATATTCAAAGTATCACTGCTATGAATGAGCCTTATACTAACTTTTGGGGAGCAAACAGCTATAAGCAGGAAGGTTGTCATTTTGACCAGGGCAACTCTCAGTCAAAGATAATCACAGAACTTCAGAAGTCAATGGAAGCAAGGGGTATGGGGGATGTTATTATCAGCGGAACTGACGAAACATCTATTGATACACAGATAGATTCGTACAATGCACTCTCGCCGGAGGCTAAAAACGCTGTCGGACGTTTAGATACTCACACATACAGCGGTGGCAGACGTTCTGAACTGAAAGAAACAGCTATTGCCGCCGGAAAGAATCTCTGGATGAGCGAGGTAGACGGAGGCTCTACCGCAGGTACGAATGCAGGCGAAATGGGAGCAGCTCTATGGCTGGCAGAACGCATTACAATTGACTGCAATAACCTAAACTGTTCGGCATGGATACTGTGGCAGGCTATCGACAATCATATTTCTTCCGTTGGCTACAATGGCAACAAAGATAAGGGTATGGTAGATACAAACGGCGGTTACTGGGGACTTGCTGTTGCCGACCATGACAACAATAAAATTATTCTTACAAAAAAATATTATGCTTTTGGTCAATATTCACGATATATCCGTCCCGGAATGACTATGCTGAAATCCTCTGACAACACAATGGCGGCTTATGACAAGGAAAATGAACAGCTCGTTATTGTTGCATTAAACAAATCCGGAAGCAATACTGATTATTCATTTGACCTTTCATCATTTGCGTCTGCGGGAACATATGCTCAGGGTATCCGCACAAGCAATACGGAAAATTGGAAAGACATTGGAAATACAGCGATTACAGACAGCAGTTTCAAAACTTCGCTCCCTGCAAATTCAATAACTACATTCGTTATAGACGGCGTAAAAGACAGTACAGCTCTTGAAAATAAAATCGCACTGAACAAAGATATGCTCAGCGGAACAGATTCATGGAAAAACACTGAATCTACCAATTATGAAAAGGTATTTGACGGAAATGCGTCCACTTATTTTGACGGACTTGGCGGAGGCTGGGTTCAGGCTGATTTGGGCGGACTTTATGACATTTCTGCTATTGGTTATTGTCCCAGAAACGGCTATGAATACCGTATGACAGACGGTATGTTTCAATTGTCCGAGGACGGTGTGAACTGGACAACCGCTTACACAGTACCCAATAAACCAAGCTACGGAATGAACTATATTACCCGCTTTACAGGAGGCAGTACCGCACGCTATGTTCGTTATAAAGTACCGGACGGAAGTCCTTCCAACGAATATAACAAGGACAATGTTTATTGCTGCAATATCGCTGAAATCGAAATATATGGAGTTCCTGCAATAAAAGACAGTCTTAACAGAATAATCCCTGAAGCCGTATCGGGCAGCAATTCCTATAAAAATTCCCCTAACAGCTACGATAAGGTTTTTGACAGCGATATAAATACCTACTTTGACGGAGTTGGCAACGGCTGGGTTGAAATGGATTTGGGCGGTCTTTATGACATCTCTGCTATTGGATACTGTCCCAGAAAGAATTACGAATATCGTATGACAGACGGTATGTTTATGGTATCAACAGACGGTGAAAACTGGTCGAAGATTTATACTGTTACCGGTAAACCTGAGTTCTGTATGAAATATATCAGTGAATTTCAGGGCAATACTATGGCAAGATATGTACGCTATCAAGTTCCGGAGGGAAAACCAAGCAATTCTTATAACGGTGATGATGTTTACTGCTGTAATATTGCTGAAATGGAAGTATACGGCGAACTTGTCAATGTAACGGGCGACCTTAACAGTGACAGCGTATTCAGTGCAGCCGATGTTGTGCTTATGCAGAAATATCTGCTTGGAACAGAACAATTTACAAAGCAGCAGTTTATTATTGCGGATTTAAATAATGACGGTTTTGTTGATGTATTTGATATGGTTCTGTTCCGTAAACTCCTGATAGAAAAAATCTGAAAATCACAGTGAAACATTAATGTAAATCTCAAATACGGAGGTTTCACTCTCCTTTACAATGCTCTCGTTTATTCGAGGGCATTATGTTTGTTGGTCAGAGACTTGGCAGTTATGGCTGCCATTCTGCTTCGTTTTAGTTCCGCAGTCCAAGCAACAGCAAAGTCCCGACAACGTAATTTTTACACCATTCTTCGAGGACTTGCCATCTCTTTGAACGGACATTAGACGAGAGAACAGTATATTTACTCATTCAAAAACCGTGTTCAACCCTTTTTTACTATTGACTTTTTATCAGCAATATGCTATAATGTCGATGAAAATAGTCAGTGCGATTTGTTGATTCATTATAATCCGCTGCTCATAAAAATATAATATATAGGTGAAA
>CAMWRL010000227.1 GCA_947176685.1 uncultured Ruminococcus sp.
TTCCTTGATAGCCTTAGGAGCAGACTCAACAACAGCCTTTGCTTCCTTAAGACCAAGACCAAGAACTTCCTTAGCAACCTTGATAACTGCCATCTTAGCATCACCGAATGATGTAAGAACAACATCAAATTCTGTCTTAGCAGCAGCAGCGTTTCCGCCGTCAGCAGCAGGAGCAGCAGCAACCATTGCTGTTACGCCAAATTCCTCCTGAATTGCGTCAACGAGTTCAGCAAGTTCAAGAACGGAAAGAGTCTTGATATCTTCAACAAATTTAGTAATCTTTTCTGAAGCCATGATAATAATCTCCTTTTATAATAATGTAGTTATGCCGTAAGTACACGGCGGAAATAATGCCGAATGACAAAAAACTGATTAAGCAGCTTCTTCTTCGGACTTCTTGTCTGCAACAGCCTTGATAGTTGCAGCGAGTTTTTGCATAGGACCCTGAAGTGAGCCGACGAGTTGAGCAAGAAGTACGTCCTTTGACGGAATCTTGGAAAGAGCTGTAACGCCTGCCTGGTCGTAAACTTCGCCTTCAACGTAACCTGCCTTGAGGTTAAACTTTGCATCGCCTGCCTTTTCAGCGAACTTACCTAAAATTCTTGCGGGAGCAGTCTGGTCGTCGTTGGAGAGAGCGATAGCGGTAGTACCGTTGAGAGCCTCTTCAAAACCTTCGATACCGCAGTTTTTGAAAGCACGGAGCAAAAGGGTATTTTTTTCAACGAAATAGTTTACGTTAGCCTCACGGAGTTCTTTTCTGAGCTTAGTATCTTCTTCAACAGTGATACCCTTGTAGTCAACGAGAACGCCGGAAACAGAGTTCTTGATAAGGTCTGTAAGCTGTTCAACCTTAGCTTTTTTAGCTTCGAGTACGGAAATACTTGGCATTGTGTATTCACCTCCGAATAAAATATAATCGTATTCAGCGGATATAAGAAAGTCCCTGACCGACAGCGGACAAGGACAATGATAAATCTTTAAAGATGTAATCAGTTCCTCGGCGGGACTTATGGCTTTTGCGCCTGCCAGCTGTCTTAAGAATACGATACTGTAACTTACAGCTTGTACATTATATCACAAAAAAACTGATTTGTCAAGGGGTTTTAAAGATTTTTTATTGATTGGCAAGAAATTCGTCAATATCCATTACAGGATTATCCTGTGTAGTGGAAAGATACGCATAATAGCCAAGAATCTGTGATGCGTCAACTGCATCTATAAGTCCGTCACCGTTTATATCGCCCTTCTTGTCTGCTGTAGTATTGCCGGAGATTGTTGTGGTGGTTGTTGTGGTGGTGGTGGTAGGCATAGTAGTTTTTGTTGTCGTTGTGGTAGTTGGGGAAATTACGAAAAATACATAATTATATTTTTTAGCATATGCCTGTGCGGTAGAGTTTGCATAGCCATATATAGTGGTAATGCTTCTATCTCCTAATGTATAACTACTATTATAAATTTCACAATCAGGGTTTAATATATTAACAGATTTCAGTTTATTGCAATCCTCGAAAGCAAAAACACCTATATATTTAACACTGATTGGGATTGTAACAGATGTAAGACTTCTGCAACCATAAAATGCACTATTGCCTATACTTGTCACGCTGTCGGATATTGTAACAGATGCAAGACCTGTGCAATTATAAAAAGCATAGCTGTCTATACTTGTCACGCTATCGGGTATTGTAACAGATGTAAGACCACTGCAATTATAAAATGCACTATCGCCTATAATTGTAACGCTGTCAGGTATTGTAACAGATGTAAGACCACTACACCCATGAAAAGCATCGTTGCCTATACTTGTTACACTATCGGGAATCGTAACTGATGTAATGCCATCGCAACTACTAAAAGCATAATCTCCTATTTTTGTAACGGGCAGACCCTCTATTTCAGACGGAATAACAACATCTCTTACGCTTTTGTCAAAACCACTTATAACAACTTCACCATATTCTATTGTATATTTGAATGCCCCATATACTTCATACGCACTTGCTGTGATAGGTGCAGTAATGGAAATATTCTCTCTTTCTGCAATCACTCCACCGGAAAATGCAAGAATAAGTGCAATCAACCCTGCAATTGTTTTAATTTGTTTTTTCATAGAAAAGCCCTCCGTAATTTATAATATATATCATTATATCATAAAATATCCAGTGTGTCAAGGATATTTTTATTGATTTTTCCGAAATCTCACTTTTCAATGAGTTTCTTTTTCATTAAGCAGAGGTCGAATACATCCAATACGCCGTCGGGGTATAAATCAGCCTGTTTCCAGTCTGAAATTTCCGTATCTGAACTGCCTAAAATATATTTCTGGAAAATCACTACATCTGATATATTAAAATCACCGTCGCCGTTGAAATCGCCTGTTGCTGTATTTTGTTTTGGTGCTTCGCCGAGTGATACAAATTTGCGTTTATATTTTTCGGCATATTCCTGTGCGGTTGAGTTTTCATAGCCATATATTGTGCCATTAAAAGAAATAGTAAGTTTTGTAGAATCCCAACCATTTGTAAATGTTTCTGAATTGTCATATATTTCACAATCAGGATTTAATATTGTTACTTCATTTAAATTTTTACATTCACTAAATGTATAGTATCCGATACTTGTTACATTATCCGGAATTTCTATTGAAGTCAAACTCTCACAATAAAGAAATGCCTCGTCTGCAATGCTGGTCACATTATCAGGAATAACAACGCTGCCTTTGCAGGACATTCCGTCAATCAGGATATTATTTATGGTAATAATAGAATTTTCAGTTTTTCTTTCATTAATCCATGGAGTATCATAAAATGCCAGTCCTCCGATAATTGTCACATTATCAGGAATAGTTATTGATTCTAAATTGTTACAATGACAAAATGCGCCGCCTTTTATACTTGTTACGCTGTCAGGAATTTCTATTGATGTTAAACTGCTGCAATTAGCAAATACACCTACTTCAATACTTGTCAAGCTGTCCGGAATTTTTACCGATGTTAAATTACTGCACTTATAAAACGCATTGTTTCTGATATTTGTTATACTTTCAGGAATTTCTATTGATGTCAGACTACTGCACTCATAAAATGCATTTTTTCCGATACTTGTAACAGGCACGCCGTCAATCTCCGCTGGAATAACAACCTCCGTTGCAGACTTGTCACAGCCTGTAATTTCAATAGTTCCGT
>CAMWRL010000228.1 GCA_947176685.1 uncultured Ruminococcus sp.
AAAAAGGACTGATACTGTTCAGTCCTTTTTTATGCGTATTATTCGTCGAGATTGTCAAGGGGGAAATCTTCAACTTTGATTAAATTCAAATCAACTTTCTGAATTGCAAGTGCATCTTTGGGAGTAATACCGTCATTGCCTACAACGTCAGCATTTAACTGTCCCTGAGCTGTAAGTTTGTAGTCATCGGGGTTGGACAGCGCCTGCATTATAAGTACAGCATCTGCCAGACTTACTTTACCGTCTTCATTAGCGTCACCGTATGAAATATTGCTTTCACCTATTACTTCGATTTTATCAATAACCATTATAGTATGAGTACCATCGTGGCACTGCACTTTAACCGAAACATTACTTCCTACACCAGCAGACTTGAATTGTTCTATCATTTCAGGGTAATATGTTTTGAATTCTCCGTTTTCCTTAAACGTAATTGTTTCGTCGGTTATATCTGTTATAGTATCTTCAAATGAAAATGTAATATAATGCGGAATTAAAGCTGTTGTGGTTTGTGTAGTAATTGTTTCTGTGGTAGTCGTAGTCTGTGTGGTTGTGGTAGTAGTACCTGTGGATTCAATGCCGTCTATGATTGAATAGAACGACTCTTTAGCGGTATAGTCCTCATTGAAAAGAAGCGGATTATTTTCAGCTCTCCAGCTCTGGTCGTCAGTAGTACCCCAGAATACAACCGCTGAAACCTTGTCTTTCTGTTCAACGATAGCGTCCATAATGTCGCTGTAATACTGAGCCTGCTCTTTGAAATGGTCTTTGTCGTTTATAGTAACATCAAGTTCTGTTACCTGAACGTCAAGACCTGTCTCGCAGAATTGGTCAAGAGCTTTTTTATACATACTTACGGACGGGAATGCGTCACTTCCGGAACGTGCGTCAAGATGTGACTGCATACCGATACCATCAATATAGTGACCGTCAGAATTTATTTCTTCAGTAAGCTTTATTATAGCATCTTTTTTGTCCATATATTCGTTGTAGTCGTTGTAATATAGCTTAGTTCCCTCGGGAGCGTATTTCTTGGCAAACTCAAATGCAGGCTTTATAAACGAGTTGTCACCGAAAATCTGTACCCACGGTGAAGCCTGATAACCGTTGCTCTGGTCTGGGAAACCAGGTTCACGGGATGAGCCATTATCTTTAAAGCATTCATTTACAACGTCCCACGCATAGAAATTTACATCTGAATATTCAGCTTTTACAGCATCGAAAACATTCTTGATATAGTTTTCCAGACGGACAAGCATTTTTTCCTTTGAAACCCATTCACCGTTGGGGTCGTAGTTTTCCTTGAAAAACCATTCAGGAGTCTGCTGGTGCCATACAAGAACGTGACCTCTTACAGGAATGTTATTATCTCTTGCGAAGTCAAGAATTGATTTTGCACTGTCAAGATTTACCTGTGGATTTTCGTCATTTCCCTCTGCCGCCATAGCCTGACAGGCTTTCTGGTCAAGTATAGCGTCCGGTTTGAGTTCGTTTCCGGCAGTAATGCTGTTGAAGTGTTTGAGGATAAGTTCCTTTGTTGTTTTGGGTGCAAGTTCCTTTACAGTAGTTGCAGTACCGATTTTGAAATAGTCGCTGTACAGGTCTTTGAGCGAAGGAATATCCTGCTCGATTGAAGCAGAAGCAGCTTCTTTTATAACAAAGTCATCAATATATATGTCATCGCTGCCACCCTCAAAGTATACATAAACGTCGCTTACATCGTCGGAAAACATTATTTTAAGGTCATTGACTTCCTGCCAGCCGCTTCCCTCAAGTTTCTGGAGATTCTCATAATGAGCATTTCCGCCTGCGTCCGAATACTGCATGCTTATGGTGAGATTTGTATAATACTTTCCCATAGCCTTTACACTCAGAAGATAAGCCGTACCTGCTTCGCACTTGTCGTCAAGACGGAATGCAGGACCATTCCACGATGATGAACGTCCGCTTGCGCAAAGCGAGGTTGAGCCGCTTACAGCGTTATCAGTGCTTGCGGAAATGACAGTGGTATCGTTTTCGCCTCTGTTTACAAAAGCCGAAACGTCACCGTCCTCAAAATCTGACGAGTAGATGACTTTACCGCCGGAAGCCGCACCTGTTGCAGAATCTTCAGCATATATGGCGGATGCAGTTGAACAGAGCATTACAGCACTGAGCGTACCGGCAAGAAGATTTTTCATATATTTTTTTTTCATTTTATAACCCTCCGTAATGAAATAAATATTATCTGTTTCTATTTTAACATATTATATCATTATTGTCAATGTTGTCCGAAGAAAATCATATTTCTTGTTATTTCCGGAATTTGTAATCAGACTATAGTTGCAGTTTGTCGGGAGATGTGCTATAATAATTTTATCCTATTATGAAAGAGGTTTTTTATATGAAAAAATTTATATCTGTACTGGCGGCTGTTATGTGCGTGTGCGTTTCGTGCGGAGACAAAAATAATTCAGGAAACGATTCTGAAAGCGATTTACAGAAAGAAACTCCGGCAATTGAAATCATTACAGAAGTACCGGAAGAAATTTCCGACAGGGACAGGGGATATAATGAAATAATCAGTAGTTACAGGAAGTGCATGGAAGAAAGTAAGCTGGGCAATATGATGCAGCTTGCATATCCGGACAAGTATTTTGAAGTTTTCAGTTTTATGGCTGAAATCAGCGGTATGACTGTCGGGGAAGTTATGGGTGCTGTAAGCAGTTCAAACGCAAACACTATTGTTATTACTGACATTATATCTGACGAGCCTATGGAAGACTATGAAGCACTTATGGATATGCTTGTTGATATTTATGGGGAATATCAGGCAATCAGCGACTACATAGAGGAGCAGGGCGGTACGGAAAAAGTCGACAAGGAAAAGTTTAATGAATTTATAGATAATGCCGAATACGATTCCGAAAACATAACACTTTATTTCAGTCCGCAGGACGTACATTTACTTAAATGTAATATGGAGTCTACAGTTGAATCTCTGAACGGTGAGGGCGAACCGGAAATTACTGCTTATGAACAGGAATTTATAGTATACTACATTGACGGCGAGGGCTGGAAAATGGATATTTATTCAAACGTTTCCGAATAACCTGTCTGTCGGCTGGGCGGCAAAGTCGGGGACTATACAGAAAAATAAAAATCTGTATATTTCTGTATTCTTTTTAAACAATATATTTG
>CAMWRL010000229.1 GCA_947176685.1 uncultured Ruminococcus sp.
ATATTGAATATATAGTCTATCTTGTCGAATATCGGGTCTTTGCGGAAATCTTTATCAAGATGTTTCAGTTTTGAGAGGTTGTCAGTAAAATTCATTATTTCCCTGCGGAAATTCTCACGGTATTCTGAAATGAAAAGCGGCAGACGGTCTTTATAGAAAAAGTCCGCAATGTCCTTTAAAATACCAAAGATATTTTTCTGTTCCGGCTGACTGGGCTTTGGTATTCTTATATCAGAAAGCGAAAATTTTTCCCTGCTGTCGGTCAGGTATATGCTGTAACGATTGTTTTTGCTGCTGTCGTTCAGACACGGAAAATGACACCTTTCCCAATGTTTAATAGTCTCTATGGTTTTCAGAGTTTCCGTACCGATTTTTTGTTTGAAAAATTTTGAAAAAAGTCCCATTTAATTCCCCTTTAATTTCCGGAAACGGCGTAACCTCTGCCGTTGTCAAGTTTTATATATATGAATTTATCTGCCTTATAGTCGGCGTATTTCGGACAGATATAAATATTACCTGAATTGTCGCTGATTTTATATTTAAGGTCATAACTATGTTTTTTATTGAATCCCAGTTCTGAACGGTTAAGCGAATACAGATTATTTTCCAGACTATGTATATCAGATGTAAAAACAAAAATTTTCCGGAAATCATTAATAAAATTATACAGGCAAAAAATCAGAAAAGCCAGCAGAATCGGTGACGGATAAAAATCAAATCTTAATTCTTTAGTTTTGAAATCCGGAATAAATAAAAAAACAGCCGTAACAATTGACATTAAAAATGCAGTACACATACAAAATATACTTGTGGTACGTTGTCCACGCATATATTCCAGTAAATAGTTTTTCTGTTCGTCAGTCAGGTATGCCTGATATTCCATAATATACTCCTTACTTCATATATGGTCACCGATAGCGTAACCTCTGCCGTTGTTGAGTTTTATGTACAGAAACTTGTCACTGGTATCAGCGTTTTTGTAGTCAAGGTGTTCCGGACAGATATAAGTCTCTCCCTTGTTGTCGCATATATAGTAGGGGTGTTTTTTTGTATCTTTTTCACGATAGCCGAAGTTTGCATATTCAAGCGTGTACAGGTCTTTTTCAATGCACTGAATGTCGCACCCTTGTCCGAAAGTTTTCCCGAAACCTTTGTTAAACTCCCATACAAAAATCCCCGCCGAAATCAGAAAACTTATACATAAATCCATTCTGCTCAGAAATCTTTCAGTACTATAACTTAACAGTTCCTCAAAAATCAGAATATTTGACGATATATTATATAAGCCGTACATACACACCGTTGTTATGCGAATAAAATTTCTTTGGCTGTAAAATTCTGACTCCAGAAAATATGCGAAAAAGAATAAAATCATTAAATCTTTTATTGCATTCAGGAATGCGAAATCATTATACCGAAATAAGAAACCTGTCACCGCTATAACAAGCGAAGCAATCATAATCATCATATCTGTCTGTCGCTTGTCTTTTATGTATTCTATAAGACGATTTTTCTGTATGTCATTCAGATATAACTGATATTCCATAATAACCTCCTTACTTCATAAATATATGGTCACCGATAGCGTAATTTCTGCCGTTGTTGAGTTTTATATACAGAAACTTGTCACTGGTATCGGCGTTTTTGTAGTCAAGGAACTTAGGACAGATATAAGTCTCTCCCCTGTTGTCGCATATATAGTAAGGATGTTTTTTTGTATCTTTTTCACGGTAGCCGAAGTTTGCATATTCCAAAGTGTACAGGTCTTTTTCAATGCACTGAATGTCGCACCTGTGACCGAAAGTCTTACCGAAACCCATAACAAACTCCATTATAAAAATTTCAACTGAAGCCGCAAGGGTCGAAAAAAACTCCGTTCTGCCCAGAAAAACATCAGTTTCACGGCTTACGTCCTCCTGATGAATACTGATTGCTATATACAGAATCAGACAACATATTGGTGTTATAACCCCGAATTTTTTCTCATTGACAGTCCCAAGCTGTATAAGTTTTATAAAACAGCATACAATTATAATACTTATTATACTGTTAAGAAACTGTATACCCATATTCCATAACCAGAAACCTGTCACTGCTATAACAAGCGATATAACCATAATCATCATATTTATATAACGTTTGTCTTTTACATATTTTATGAGATAATTTTTCTGTTCGTCATTTAAGTATACCTGATATTCCATAATAACCTCCTTACTTCATATAGGGGTCTTCGGTGATTGCGTAACCTCTGCCGTTGTCAAGCTTTATATACAAAAATTTACTTCCGGTATCAGCATTTCGCCAGTCAAGATATTTAGGACATATATACTGATTATATGATTTGTCGCTTATATAATAAGGGTGTCTGTTATGGGAGTTTTTGTCACGATAGACGAAATCCCCATATTCAAGCGTATACAGGTCTTTTTCAATACACTGAATGTCGCATTTATGTCCGAAATTCTTTCCGAAACCTCTTACAAATTCCTCCGCAAAAGTAGCGGTAAAAATTGCGAAATATACAAAAAGTTCTCCGCTTTCTCCCAGTGCATTAATAAATGTCGTTCCCTGACTTAACAATAAAAAGTACACTAAACAGAAAAGTGCCGCAGCAGCCGAAAAACTCATAGCCATCATATTTGTATAACGCCTGTCACGTATATATTTTATGAGGGATTCTTTCTGTCCGTCATTCAAGTATACCTGATATTCCATAATAACCTCCTTATTTCATATAGGGGTCTTCGGTGATTGCGTAACCTCTGCCGTTGTCAAGTTTTATATAAAGGAATTTACTGTCTTTGTCGGCGTTGCGGTAGTCGAGATAGCGTGGACACACATAAGTGCCACCCTTGTTGTCGCATATATAGTAAGGATGTTTTCCGGTGTCTTTTTCACGGTAGCCGAAGTTTCCATACTCCAAAGTATAGAAATCTTTTTCGATACATTTAATGTCACACTTACGCCCGAAAACTTTTCCGAATCCTCTTATAAATTCTCCCATAAAGCCGACAGCAAAAACTACAAAAGATATAAAAAGGTCTAATGCTCCTTCCTGTGCCGACGCATTAATAAACGTTGTATCCTGAACAGCTACAATACAAAGCCCCAGACAAAGTATTGACACAACCGCCAGAATCCTCATAACTATTATACTC
>CAMWRL010000230.1 GCA_947176685.1 uncultured Ruminococcus sp.
AATTGACAGTCATTTCAAGGGTATGGCTGTTTGCCGTTGTTTTTTTGGCAGTCCAGCTTTTTGCATACTTGCCGGTACGCTTCGGAGCGTTGGCGGAAATCTCTTTTTTGACAGAAGTTGCAGTCTTTCTGATGGCTTTTTTCATAGAACCTGTCGCAAGTTTTGCATATTCATGTAGACTTTCCATTATTTCGTCCGCAAAGTTATCAACAGATGTCATTTCTGTTACCTGCCTTTCTTGCAACAGCTGTTATTTTCAGATAATCACGACGTACAAAATCTGGAAATATACCAGTGATATTATAAATAACACCCTGAAATGAAATACAGTTTGCAGTAGTTGAGAGTTTAAGAGTTTCACTGTTCTGTCGGATTATAAACTGCATTGTCTGGACTTCTTTGGTCGTGCCGTTGTCGGAATTTTCATTTGAAGTCCTGACAGACGCACAAGCCCAGCAGGAAAAAATTTCGTCCTGCTGAGACTTGTGGTTGCCGATATTATTAATACGTGTTGTATTTTCCAAAATCGTGATACGCTGATTAAGTTTACCGATTTCCATTAAATCACCCCTTCACGATGTGCGAAAAGTATCGCCCTTAAAGTAAGTGTAAGTTTTTTGAAGTCGGGATTTGTGCGGTTTTCGTTAAGATAGCCGATTGTGTAAAGCATAGCGGTTTTTACAACATAATCGTCACTGCCGGACTGCTCAGGAGTGAGCCGTCCGACATCTGAAACGAGTTTTTCAGCGGTTTTGATAAAATCGGAGATGAGAGCGTCCTCATCTCCGTAAGTTATTCTGAGGTAAGCTTTCGCTTCATCAAGAGTTATTTTCATGACGACGCCGGCTTTATAGTGAGGGTTTTGACAGCTTCGGAAAGAACAAGTTTACCGTCAAGTCTCTGGCTTGCAAGGAATCCGACCTGTCCGGTCATAGCAAATAATTCGTTAAGACGTTTGAAAGAGCGTCCTTTTCTGTCGGCAATCCAGTAATAGCTGAAATCGCCGAATGCAACAGCTTTGTTTCCAGCCTTGATTTCGGGGGCGTAAGCTGATGTGTAGTAAGGTCTGCCCATAATGGTGTCGGGAGCGTTTGCCGAAAGTGCCGGCTGCCATAAGTAGTTGCCATTGCTGTCGGTAAGCTTGCGGATTGCTTTTACAGTAGTGTCGTTGAGAATCCAGACGGCATTTTTGCGGTAGGGAGATTTCAGCGAATAGAAAAGGTCAATCAAATCGTCGGTAGTAACGCCGACTTTTGCGGTAGTTGAACCGTTTTCCGCACCGCCGGTGGCGGTGAAAATTCCTGTAGGCTTGCCCGTACCGTTGCCGATGAAGAATGCTTCTTCTTCCTTTGTGCTGATTCTGCGAGCAAATTCTTTGGAAACGTATGCTGGAATGTCAAATACGCTGTCGTTCAGCAGTTCTTCGGAGATTTTAATAACTGTGCCGATTTTGTGAGCGCCGAGAAATGCCTGACCGAATGTATCATCTGAAAGGGTATACTGTTCTTCCTCGTCCAGCCATACGGCTTCGCCTTTGCCTGTCACCACGGGAATTTTTCTGTCGCCGGACGTTTTTATGACGGTTGCTATCTTACGGAAAAAACTTTCTTCTTCAAGGGCTTCGATGAGTTTGCGTTCAAACTCATCGGGGACAAGATAGCCGCCCTCTGAATCCGTGCCGACCTGTAAGGCGTTCTGAATGTCTGCATAGTTTCTGCTGCGCACAGAGTTCCAGAAAGCTGTTTTGTATTCGTCGCTTGCAGTACCGGTTTTTTCGGACTTGTCGGGCGAAACAGGCTTGTTAAGGATAGGCGAAGAAGTCGGCTGATTGAGTTTGTCGCCGAGTGCAGAAAGGTTTTCAAGACGGCTTATTTCCTTTCCGAGAGCGACAATTTCAGCCTCCATTTTGTCATATGTCTTGCTGTCCTCTTCGGAGAGCAGACCGCTTGAATTTCTCTTGCTGTCGAGGAAGTCACGGGCATTATCCCAAGCTTTCGCACGTTTTTCAATAAGTTCCTGAATAGTCATTTTAGTTCCTCCTTAAAATTTAAGTAAGTTAAGCCTTTTTTCGAGCTGTTCAATGGGTACGCTGTTTGCGTGTGCGGAGATTTTCTGTAAAAGCGAATCCCTTGAACGTGATGCCGAAAAAGTTACAGGTTTTAAGTTTTCGGGTTTGTCGGGTTTCGGCTCTGGTTTCGGAATACCGCTGTTTTCCGGCTTATTTTCGTCAAAAAGAATGCCGTCCGCAAATCCAAGCTGTAAAGCCTTTTCAGCATTCATCCACGTTTCCTCGTCCATAAGGCGTGAGATTTCCGCACGGCTGAGACTGGTTTTTCTTACATAAGCGTTGATGATGCTTTCCTTGACCTCATCAAGAACAGCGATAGCCTTTTCCATATCGGACTTATTTCCAGCCGCAAAAGTCATGGGGTTGTGAATCATAATCATGCCCGTCGGTGAAATCAAAGTTTCGTCACCTGCCATAGCCACAACAGATGCCGCTGATGCCGCTATACCGTCAATCTTGACTGTGATTTTTCCATTGTGATTGCGGAGCATGGTGTAAATCTGACTTGCCGAGAAGCAGTCTCCACCTGGTGAGTTAAGCCAGATTGTAAGGTTGCCTTTTACTTTTGAAAGTTCGTCACGGAACATTGTCGGAGTAATTTCGTCGCCCCACCATGTTTCGTCTGAAATAGGACCGCTGAAAATCAGTTCAGCTTCTCCGTTTTCTGAGTTTTTGAAGTTCCAGAATTTATTCATTGTTTATTCCTCCTTTTCATTGGATTTTACAAATGCACCCGCATCAGCAAGTTTCGTAAAACTGCCGTTACACAGGTACAGGTCACCGCCTTCTTCGGTCGGTATGCGGTTGAGTTCTTCGAGGTCACGTATATCATTAGCAGACATCCAGCCGTTTTGCCTTGCAGTCGCATAACCCTGCATTCTGCTTGCATAATCGCCACGAAGCAGTCCCTCAACGTTGAACTTGATAAAATACCGACCTTTTTCGGAATCAGAAAGCAGTGATTTCTGCAAAGACTGTTCCCATCGGACAAGCCAAGGGTCAAGAGTATACTTCACAAACTCAAGACTTTGCTGTTCAATGTTGCTGAATGTGGCGTGTGAGAGGTCGCCAATCATGTGTAGCGGTACTCGGT
>CAMWRL010000231.1 GCA_947176685.1 uncultured Ruminococcus sp.
CCTTTTCACTGTACATCATAATATATCATTCTCCTTTATATTTAATAGCAGTCCCAGTTATAGAGGACATCGCTGAAATCACACTTTTTTAGTTTTTCGCTGTTTATGAAGAAATTTCCCACACCGGAATCTCCCCACATAACTAAATCTTCGTCACCGATAGAGTCCGTATCAAGCTGAAATAGCAGAAAGTCATAATATTCAAGCTGTTTTTTGTCACGGGGGTCACTCTGCGTAAAGTACGGATAACCACCGACCTTATGACCGGTAATTTCATCATACTCTTCATCGGTAAATCCTGAATTGCAGTCAACATATTGGGTTTCGGACTTCTCAAAACTCATACCGCACTCATCGAAAACAGGAAACCAATCTTCTCCATTATCTTCATATTCGTTCTTCACGAATTTGCTTTCTATTTCGTCTTTGGTTACGGTCTTGTCTACTTCGGGATAGTATACAACCCTGAACCCGTCCTGATTAGTCGAATCGTCCATACCCAAAATATCATCATTAAGAATCCAGAACTGCAAAAGACCTGTTTTCATAAAGCCGTCAAGCTGAATTTTGTCGCACTCTATCTGTGCGAGAAGTCTTAACTGATTGCCGTCATTGTCTGTAGGGAAGTCCCCGTCATGCGGAATATAGCCAAGTCCGCCTATTTTGCTCTCAAAGATTGACGGCTTTGTGTCGGTGAGAGTGATTTTCATACATGGCTTTTTATCTGACATAATATTCTCCTTTTAACATCATATTTTAACAGCAGTCCCAGTTATAGAGGATGTCGCTGAAATCACATTTTTTTAGTTTTTCGCTGTTTATAAAGAAATTTCCTACTCCTAAGTCTCCCCACATAACCACAGTTTTATCGCCGATACCGTCTGTATCAAGCTGAAACAGCAGAAAATCATAATATTCAAGCATTTTTTCGTCACGTGGGTCGCTTCGTATAAAGTATGGATAACCGCCGACTTTATGACCTATAATTTCATTATAATCTTCATCAGAAAGTTTTTCCCTGTCACCAATATAAATTGCTTTATTCTGTAATTTTTCAAAACTCATACCGCACTCACGGTAAACGGGAAAATAACAATATGAATTGTCATCATATTTATTTTTAACAAACTTTGAATTTATTTCAGGTTCAGTTACTGTCTTGTCAATTTCAGGATAATATATAACCCTGAAACCGTCCGGATTGCTCATATCATTCCAGTCAAAACCGATAAGGTTATTATTCAGTACCCAGAACTGCAAAAGACCCGTTTTCATAAAACCGTCAAGCTGAATTTTTTCGCACTCTATCTGTGCGAGAAGCCTTAACTGGTTGCCTTTGCTGTCTGTAGGAAAATCCCCGTCATGCGGAATATATCCCAGTCCGCCAACCTTGCTTTCAAAGATTGACGGCTTTGTGTCAGTAAGAGTGATTTTCATACACGGCTTTGTATTATTCATATTTTTCGCCTTTCATCATCTTTTCCCACACCGGAGACATTGAACGCAGTCTTTCAACTACTTTCGGGATAACCTCAAGAATATAATCAACATCTTCGTCAGTAACGTCTTCTTCAATTGACAGACGCAGTGAACCGTGTGCAACTTCGTGCTTCAGACCGATAGACAGCAGTACATGTGACGGGTCAAGCGAACCCGAAGTACATGCCGAGCCGGATGACGCACATATACCGTTAAGGTCAAGCATAAGTAAAAGCGATTCGCCCTCTATTCCCTCTATGGAAATATTGAGGTTTCCGGCAAGTCTCTTGTCTCTGTCGCCGTTGAGGCGTGTATACGGAAGTTTCAGAATACCATCAATAAGCCTGTTTCTTCGGGGAGTTATAATGCTGTTTTTTCCGGAAATATCCTTTACAGCATTTTCAATAGCTACACCAAGTCCCACGATTGCCGGAACGTTTTCCGTACCTGCACGCTTACTGCGTTCCTGACCGCCGCCGTGAATGAGATTCGGAAGAGTTATACCCTTGCGGACATACAATGCTCCTATACCTTTCTGAGCGTGAATCTTGTGTCCCGAAAGCGACAGCATATCAATATTCTGTTTTTTTACATCAATATCAACATGTCCTACTGCCTGTACTGCGTCAGTATGGAAAATGACTTTTTTCTCCCTGCATATTTTTCCGATTTCCTCAATAGGCTGGATTGTGCCTATCTCATTGTTTGCATACATTATCGTAACAAGTGCTGTATCTTCACGGATTGCATTTTTTATATCTTCCGGACTTACAAAACCGTCTGCACTTACCGGAATGTATGTCACCTCAAAACCCTGCTTTTCAAGATATTCGCATGTATGCAATACTGCATGGTGTTCAAATACTGATGTAATAATATGTTTTTTGCCTTTTTTAGACATGTTTTCCGCAATGCCCTTTATAGCCCAGTTATCGGACTCAGAACCGCAGCTTGTAAAGAAAATCTCTTTAGAGTCTGCACCGATTGCCTTTGCGACCTTTTCACGGGCTTCCTCAATGTCTCTTTGAGCGTCTCTGCCCAGCTTATATATACTGGAAGCGTTGCCGTAAGCTTTTGTAAAATGCGGCAACATAGCATTGAGTACTTCCTCTGAAACCGCTGTAGTAGCAGCATTATCCGCATAAATAAACCTTTTTTCCATATAAAAAAACCTTCCTTTTTATTTCATCGAATATATATCACGCTGTCTGACTGCCAGTCTGTCACAGCGTTCATTTTCGGGGTGTCCTGCGTGACCCTTTACCCAGTTGAATGTTACTTCGTGCCTGTCCAGCAGCGGTAAAAGCTGTTTCCACAAGTCAACGTTAAGTGCCGGTTTCTTGTCGGACTTAATCCAGTTTTTTTTCTGCCAGTCATATACCCAGCCTTTGGTTATACTGTCCACAACGTACTTGCTGTCAGTCGTAAGAATAACTTTACACGGTTCTTTCAGTGCTGACAGTCCCACTATAACGCCCATAAGTTCCATACGGTTGTTTGTTGTACTGCTGTCGCCGCCGGAAAGTTCCTTTTCGTTATTGCCATAACGCAATACTACTCCGTAACCGCCTGCTCCCGGATTGCCGCTGCAAGCTCCGTCCGTAAAAATCTCAACTGTTTTGATAATACCTCACCCCTGTTTCAGAATACATTATATATTATAAC
>CAMWRL010000232.1 GCA_947176685.1 uncultured Ruminococcus sp.
ATCAGAAAGTCGTTTCAGTAAAGGAAATAAGAATGTTTTCCACTATAGATACCCACGACTTTGAAACTAAGGTTAATCAGGCTGTCAAATTCTTGCAGGGCGGCGATAAACTCAAGGTTTCAGTACGTTTCCGCAAAAGAGCTATCGCTCACCCGCAGCTTGGTGAAGAACTGCTCGAACGTTTCAAAGAGGCAGTTTCCGCAGTCGGCACCGTTGACAAGCCAGCTAAAATGGAGGGGCGCAGTCTTGTTATGTTCGTCTCCCCTAAATCATCAAAGTAAGAACTGACCTGTTCTGAATCAAGGAGGATTATTATGGCAAAGGTTAAGGTTAAAACTCATTCAGGCGCAAAAAAGCGTTTTAAGGTTACAGGAAACGGTAAGGTTAAGTATCAGCATACCAACAAGAGACACAGACTTACCCAGAAGGATACCAAGCGTAAGAGAATCGCCCGTAATGCAGGTGTTGCAGATTCTACAAACGCCCCTGCAATCAAAAAGCTCGTTCCGTACCTTTAATCAGGCGAACCGGCTCACTGACGTTTTTTTATTAAATTATTTACTGGAGGTACAAGATTTATGGCTCGTGTTAAAGGCGCAATGATGACTCGTAAGAGAAGAAATAAAACTTTAAAGCTTGCTAAGGGCTATTTCGGCGCAAAGAGCAAGCACTTCAAAATGGCTAAACAGGCTGTTATGAAGTCCGGCAACTACGCTTATATCGGAAGAAAACAGAAAAAGAGACAGTTTAGACAGCTCTGGATTACAAGAATTTCCGCCGCTGCCAAGCTCAATGGTATGAACTACTCCACTTTTATGAACGGCTGCAAAAAGGCTGGCATTTCTCTTAATAGAAAAATGCTCTCTGAAATCGCTATAAATGACGCAGCAGGTTTCACTGCTATTGCCGAAAAAGCAAAGGCTGCACTTTAATCGCTTATGAAACACGCTTCTTTAATCGGGAGCGTGTTTTTGAATAATATACAGGAGCTGTATTTACTTTTGGAAAATATCATAACATCTAAAGACAATCCCGTTATAAAGCTGTATCAGAAACTTTCCAACTCGAAAAAGGAAAGGATTCAGTACGGCTTATTTGTATTGGAGGGTCTCCGTATTACCGAAGACGCTCTCAGGGAAGAGTATGTCTCAAATCTTATTTTTACACAGAACGCTTACAAAAAATATTCCGGTCAGCTTTTTCAGGCTGATTTGAAAAATACAAGGACTATTGTTATTTCAAATGAACTTGGCAGCAGGATTTCCGCAACAGGCACTACTCAGGGAGTTTTCGCAATATGCCGTATACCCGTCCGCAAAACTCCTGTTTTCAAAGATAACGGCAAATATATAGTTCTCTTTGGATTGCAGGACTGCGGAAATGTCGGTATGATTATCCGTACTGCCGACGCTTTGGGTATGGATGGTATTATTCTTTCTGGTACGTGCGACCTGTACAGCCCTAAAGTTATCCGGTCAACTATGGGTTCGGTTTTCCGCACGGATATCTTTATTGAAAACGATACTGAAAAATTGTTTTCACTTCTTGAAAAAAATAGTATAATAACGTCTGCCGCCGTCATAGACGGTGAAGAAAACGTCATTGAATGCGGATTTTCCGGAAAACAGGCGGTCTTTATCGGCAACGAGGGCAACGGTCTGCCTGCTGAAATTTCTGCAAGGTGCGACAGGCGTGTTACTATTCCTATGAACGGAAGTATAAACTCCCTTAATGCGGCTATGGCGGCAGGAATTATTATGTGGGAAATGAAAAAATAATATTCCGGAAAAATCCGGTTATAAATATAATGGGAGTCTCTATGGAAAATACAAAATATCTCGTATGGCTTACTATGGTTTTGGGAAATACCAGCGCAAATATATGGAACATTTTAAAAAATTACGATTCGGCAAGTGACGCATATTATGATATTATGTCAGGCGTTTATAAATTTAAACCCGCTGCCGGTCAGTTAAAGAAAATAAATGAAATTTCATTGGATAAGGCGAAAGAAATCGTTGATTACTGCCGTGAAAACAAAGTCGGCATAGCCTGTTATGATTCGGACGAATATCCACAGCGGCTCAAAAGTATGAAATATCCGCCGGTTGTTCTGTATTACAGGGGCGATATATCCTGCATTGCAAAAGGCAGAAATATAACCTGCGTAGGTACAAGAAAGCCGAGTGAATATACTTTCAGGACAACATCATCAGTATGTTCGGAACTCGTTAAGAACGGTTTCACAATAGTCAGCGGCTTTGCAAAAGGCGTGGACATAACGTCACATCTTGCGGCGGTGACTCTTAATCGTCCGACCGTATGTGTACTAGGATGCGGAGTAGACCACAACTATCCATCGGAAAATGCCTGTTACAGAAAACAGATTCTTGAAAACGGCGGCGTGTTTATTTCGGAGTACTTTCCGACTCAGAAACAAATAAAGGGAAGTTTCCAAAGAAGAAACATAATTCTTGCGGCACTCAGCGATGCAACCATAGTATTTGAAGCCGCTGAAAAAAGCGGTTCACTCAGTACCGCAGAATCAGCAGTGGAGCAGGGGAAAAAATTATTCTGTATTCCGCCGTCTGACATATACGACAGTCGTTATGCCGGTAATATAGAAATTCTGCGTACCACCGCCCTGCCGTTTTACAGTGCGGACGATATTTTCAAGGCTTATGATGTGAAAAATAACATTCGGATTAACGATTGTGCGGACGTTATGAAATCCGTAAATACAAAAAACAAATCCAAAAAAACAGAAAAACTCGTTGCAGTTCCGGTCAGCGGACAAGTGCCGGAAAAGTCATTTACGCCTGTACAACTGAAAATTCTTGATATGCTCACAAACTGTACATTACATGTTGATATAATAATTAATAAACTTGATATGGACATTTCTGATATTATAATGGAGCTTATGGAACTCCAGTTTATGGGACTTATTGAAGAAGTGGCAGGCAGTCGTTTCAGGAGAATATAATTTCTATAAAAAATTGAAAGGGGAAAATATCAAATGCCGGATTTAGTTATAGTAGAATCGCCTGCAAAGGCTAAAACAATAAAAAAATATCTGGGTTCAGGATATGAAGTCATTGCTTCAATGGGGCATATCCGTGAC
>CAMWRL010000233.1 GCA_947176685.1 uncultured Ruminococcus sp.
GCGTCATGATACATTCCATTAAGTTCGGATTTTGTCCAAGTACCATTTTCGATATCGTTTGTTTTGTAAATATAGGATTTTCCTGTGCCGTAGCTGCCGAAGAAAACGTAGTATGTGCCGTCGTGATAACGCAGACTTGTAGCCCACTGTCCGTGAGCGTAATCATTTTTGCCGTTTGTAAGGTTCTGAACATCACCGTCTGCGAGAGTATCATAAACATAATTACAAATCTCCCACGAAACAAGGTCATTTGACTTCATAATTGGTGCGCCGGGAGTGAAAAACATAGTGGTACTGACCATATAATATGTATCACCCACACGGATAGCGTCAACGTCCGGAACGTCCGACCAGATAATGGGATTTGCGACAGTTGAGCTTTCAGCCGCAACAATCGTCTGACTAATCCGGAACGGGAAAGATACCGATGCGTCAAGCAAGGCAAATGATGCTATGCAGGATAAAGCCGCTTTAACACATTTTTTTGTTGTGGATTTCATAAGATTCCTCCTTGATATTGTTATAGCAGATAATACAACAATCTTTGAACAAATTATACACTATTTGTTAATATTTGTCAAGTGAATTAAGGAATTATTTCAAATATCCATTCGCAGGATTATCAGACTGCGGATTTGCTGACGTAATACGCCTGTATTTTGACGCTTACTTTTTGCGGTAAGTTTTGGTTACAGACGTTATATCTTTTTTGTAAAATCAGGAAATTTTATTAAAATTTCTGGTAATTTATTATTTTTCTTGACTTTTGCACTTTGTAATGATATAATATAACAAATGTACATATTATGTACAAATATTACTGTATAGGAGTGCTTTTATGAATATGAAACTTGCTTCTGTTATCGCAGGCGGACTGTCTGTTGTAACAGCTAGCGGCTTGATTGCTCCGCCATTCATATCCAATTCGGAGTACAAAGCTAATGGGACATACGTGATAAACGAGGACAACAAGGCAGTACTGCTGGGTATTGAAAATCCCGAGGATTACTTCCTTGGCGAAGCTTCACAGTTCTCTGTTTTCGTTCACGGCGACTTTACCGCAGAGGGTTCTGACTGCGAGGGGCGTATCGCAGCAGGCGGAAGCGCAAATCTTAACGATGAACTGCCATTCTATTCCGTAGGAGCTAAGGTAAAGGAACAACAGCCTGATGTAGCTCATATTGTTGTTGGCGGCGATAGTCTTAAAAACTTTGAGGTCAGCAGCCTGAATATGGTCGCTCCTCCTGACGCCGCAATAGACACCCGTATTATGGAGTACAACGAAAACGGCAACTGCAAAGTATATCAGGGAGAACTTTTCGACTTTGATGAGACTTTCAGACACCTTGCCGAACAGAGTGCATACGTTTCGGAACAGAAAGATAACGCCGAACTTGTTCCCGACCAGTACACTCGGGGAAAATGGACTATTGTCGGTACGGACAAAAACCTCAATGTACTCGAACTTACAGGCGAACAGTATGATATATTCACAACGGACGGTCAGTACATCGACCTTACCGTGCAGATTCCTGAAGGCTCGTATCTCGTTGTTAATGTAGCAGGAGATAAAGTCAGTCTGCCCAGAACCGAAGTAAAGGTACAGTACACCACGGGCAATATGGAAGAACTGGAAGGCGAGAATCTGCCTGTTCTCTACAATCTGTATCAGGCAACAGAATTTAAATATTCCGGTTCAATACAAGGCTCAACGCTTGCTCCTGCCGCAAACGGCAGCGGCGATGAGGGCGGTCACGTTTCGGGGCTTACCGTAGCTAATTCTTTCAAGGGCGGTATACAGTTCGGATACTCAACATTCAATCCTACAAAGCTTGAAATGGGTCAGAAGAACGTGGACGATTCCACAATCACAACGACTACAACTACGACAACAACTACAACATCAACAACAACTACTACCCAGCAAACAACGACTACCACAAAATTCGGCGCAGTTGCTCCTGCTGAGGAAACAGCAACAACAACCACAAATTCCGGCGCAGTAGCTCCTGCTGAGGAAACGGCAACGACTACCACAAATGGCGGTATAGTTCTGGGTGACGGCGAGACAGGAACTTCAACAGCTACCGAAACTACAACCACCGATTCGTCAACCACTGCAACCTCGACAACAAATGCCAATGCGGTAACGTCAACTACAAAAACAGTTAAAACAGATTCACCTAAAACAGGAGACAACAATATCGCTTCGATACTTACGGCTTTAATGGGAGTTTCCGCCGCCGCCGCATTTGCTTCAAGAAAACGTAACAAGTAATATTTACTAAAAACTGCCGTAACCGGCAGTTTTTTTATATCTTACAAGCGTTTATGCTGCTACAAGTAAGTTTAATTTTGTTCTGAAATCCAAGCAGATTGGTGTGATTGAAAGAAACTGAATTACAGCATAAAAAGCCGACAGCAAAAAAACTGTCGGCTTTGATTCATATGTTGTTATATGATAACTGAATGCGAGTGGATATAAAATTCTTCCTGACTGGGCTGCCAAGCCTTGACTTTAGGTGGGAATTTCTCGTCGAAGAATTTGAATTTTTCTTCATCGTTCAGCAATTCTCCAACGGAACTTTCATGGTAATACCACTTTCTGCCGTCAAGTGCGCCGTCAAGGAGTTCCTTTACAAGAAGTGCCGCAGGGAAAACATCGCTTTCAAGACAGACGTTGTACTTTTTGCAGCTTCTGAACCCACGGGATACATAGTTATCTGGATTGCCGAATATAACAACTGTGTCATAACCCAATTCAACGGCTTTTGCAAAAGAGTGTTCAATGAGGATTTTTCCGTAACCCATACGCTGATACTCCGGCAGAACGCAGACTGGTCCAAAGGAAAGAATTATTTTTTCTGTTCCGGATTCGTCAATGAGTCTGGTTTTGGTGTACATTATGCTTGCGATTACTTTTCCGTTGACTTCTATTACAAAGTCAAGTTTGGGAACGAAATCAGCGTGGTCTCTCATGATGTGTGCAAAATAATGCTCATTGCAGCCGGGAACGCTTAAATTCCAGAATACTTCACGGTTGATATTTTCTACAGTTCTGTAGTCGGCTGGTGTTTCCAAACGGATAATATAGTCATTTTTATTC
>CAMWRL010000234.1 GCA_947176685.1 uncultured Ruminococcus sp.
TTCTTCTCCTGTAATAGTTTCCTTGTCAAGCAGATAGTGCGCAAGTTCGTGGAGCTTTGCGGAGTTTTCGGAGAGAATATTTATAGCTTTTTCGTGGGCTGACTTTATGATGTTCCGGACTTCCTCATCAATACGTGTGGCGGTTTCCGGAGAGCAGGCAAGTGAAGTATCTCCGCCCAGATACTGGTTGTTTACGGTTTCGAGGGCTACCATATCGAACTTTTCGCTCATTCCGTAGCAGGTAACCATTGCACGGGCGATTCTGGTAGCCTTTTCAATATCGTTTGAAGCACCGCTTGTGCAGGTATTGAAAATGAGTTCTTCGGCTGACCGTCCTCCTGTAAGGGTTGCGATACGTGCAAGGGCTTCTTCTTTGGACATAAGGAATTTTTCGCCCTCGTCAACCTGCATTGTATAACCCAGCGCTCCGGAAGTACGTGGTATAATAGTTATCTTATGTACCGGAGCGGAGTCTTTCTGCATTGCCGCAACAAGTGCGTGACCGATTTCGTGATAAGCAATAATTTCCTTTTCTTTCTGCGAAATAACAGCGTTTTTGCGTTCATAGCCGGCGATTACCACTTCAACGCTTTCTTCAAGGTCGGCTTGCGAAACGGTATTGCGTCCGCTTCTGACGGCACGTAAAGCCCCTTCGTTGATTATGTTTGCAAGCTCTGCACCGGACGCTCCGGCAGTAGCTCTTGCAATAGCGTTGTAGTCAATGTCTTTTTCCGTTTTTACTTTCAGGGCGTGGACTTTCAGAATAGCTTCACGACCCTGTAAGTCCGGAAGTTCAGCCGGAATACGTCTGTCAAAACGTCCCGGACGGAGAAGCGCAGGGTCAAGGCTTTCCGGACGGTTGGTAGCCGCCAGAATTACAACGCCCTTTTTGCCGTCAAATCCGTCCATTTCGGTAAGCAGTTGGTTAAGGGTCTGTTCACGTTCGTCGTTGCCGCTGAAATTTCCGTCACGTTTCTTTCCTATGGTGTCAACCTCGTCAATGAACACTATACACGGAGCTTTTTCGTTAGCCTGCCTGAACAGGTCACGGACTTTAGCCGCACCCATACCGACAAACATTTCTACAAACTCCGAGCCGGATATTGAAAAGAAAGGTACATTTGCCTCACCTGCAACTGCCTGTGCAAGCAGGGTCTTGCCAGTACCGGGAGGACCTACCAGTAACGCACCTTTGGGAAGATTAGCACCGATTTCGGCGTATTTTTTTGGGTTGTGCAGGAAGTCCACTATTTCAACAAGTGCTTCTTTGGCTTCGTCCTGTCCGGCAACGTCTGAGAACGTTTTTCCGGTCTGAGCCTTGACGTATATTTTGGCATTGCTCTTGCCGAACGACATTGAGTTGCCGCCCATACGTTTATTCATACTTTTTATAAGGACGTTCCATATTACAATCATAAACACCAGTGGCAGAATCCACGAAACAATAAATTCAAATATGGGATTAATTTCTTCAATACTTCCGGTAAAGTCTATACCGCCCTTTTCGTACAGACGGGACACAAGGTCAGGGTCGTCAATTTTCACGGTAGAGTAAACCTGTTTGCTGCCGTTGTCGTTTTTTACCTCAAACTTTATAACAGTACTTTCGATTTCTGCTTTCGTTACTTTTCCCTCGTCAATTTTTTTAAGGAAAAAGCTGTAGTTTGTTTCTTTAATCTGAGCTTCTTTAATTGTCGGAATCACAAGCATATTGAACAGCAACAGCAGTATTATACAGACTGTTCCGAAAATTGCCAATTGTTTCCAACCGTTTTTATGTTCTTTCAAATAAAATCATCTCCTCACATTGGATTATATCATACTATAAAACAAAAAACAACCCTCATTTTGTGACAAAAAGTGAAAACTGAATGAAAAATACAAGTAAATTTTTTCCTGTTGAATAATCTGAGATATTTTGTCAATGATTTTACGTGAGGTGACGAAAATGAAAAAAAATATAATTCTTATCGGCGGATTGATTCTTGCAATTATTATTTCTAATTTGGGGACGTTCGTGAATGACGGAATGGCACTGGACGGACTTCGGGAAAGTGTATTGCGGTTACATATACTTGCGGAGTCGGACAGCGATTATGACCAGAATCTGAAACTGAAAGTCCGTGACGCTATTCTGGAAAGCGGCATTCTTGACGGTGCGGAAAGTCTGTCTCAGGCTGAAAATACTGTCCGTGAAAGACTGCCGGAGATAGTCGGGATTGCAGAAGACACTCTCCGGAAAAACGGCTGTAGTTTGTCCGTGAGTGCGGAAGTTGCCGAAATGGACTTTGATGAGAGGGTCTACGGGAATATCACTATGCCTGCCGGAAATTACAAGGCTTTACGGATAAAAATAGGCACGGCACAAGGTCATAACTGGTGGTGCGTAATGTATCCGCCGCTGTGTCTGCCTGCCGCCTGCGAGGTTGAGGAAAATCCCGAAGTATTCGCATTTTTCAGCGAAAAGGAACTCGACATAATAGAAAATCCGAAAAAGTATAAGGTGCGTTTTGCTGTATGGGATAAACTTAAGGATATTTTTGGATAAAAAATTGTGCATAATGACAAAAATTTCAAATTCCCTTGACAAAACGTCCGTACAGTGGTACAATAAACAAGCAAAGCAGAATGTCCGTATTCTCACCGTCAGGATTTTCCCGAAACGGTCAATAATTACAGTCTATATTTATGCTGTCTTTATGTGAGTACGGAGTGTCTGTACTCATTTTTTTGTTTTATATTATAGTTGGAGGTGCTTGACTATTAGTAAGCAGGAACTGCAAATCAATGAAGAAATCAGGGACAAGGAAGTACTCGTGATTGGTGCTGACGGTACGAAACTTGGCGTAATGTCGTCCAAAGATGCTATGCAGACAGCGTTTGAACAGGAACTCGACCTCGTGAAAATCGCTCCGCAGGCTACACCGCCCGTATGTCGCATTATGGACTACGGTAAATACTGTTTTGAACAGACCAAGCGTGAAAAGGAAGCCAGAAAAAATCAGAAAGTCGTTTCAGTAAAGGAAATAAGAATGTTTTCCACTATAGATACCCTGACTCTTATACACAACTGACGCTGCCGACGACTAAATAGGAGTAGATCT
>CAMWRL010000235.1 GCA_947176685.1 uncultured Ruminococcus sp.
CTTTAAAGGAATAATAAGCAAAATATGCGGTTAATTCTCAATTATAAAACCGCATTGCAATCATATAATAAATACGTTCTCAGTTTTCAGAGAATTAAAAGAAAGGATTTACGGAATGAAATTCAAAAGAAAAATCATTAAAGGTACTGCGGTTATACTGTCTGCGGCAATGGTGGGACTTTTCGGTATGGCTGAATATTATTCAGTACATCTGCCGTCGTCGTTTACAACGGAGTGCGGCGGCGAAATAAAAATCGCACAATATCCGCAGATATTCTGTTTCAGCGACTCGGATAAGGCTGTTCCGGTTTCAAAAAACACTGATGAGGTTTCTCAGGCAACCCTGACGCTTTTCGGAGCTATTCCCGTAAAAAACATCGAAGTCCACGAAGCGGAAGCTCCGGTACTTGTAGCAGGCGGTAATCCGTTCGGAATAAAACTTCTTATGGACGGCGTTATGGTTACTGAAATGGGGGAAGTCGAAACTGAAAACGGTGAAAAAGTGTGTCCGGCGCAGGACGCAGGAATACAGGTTGGTGACATCATAAAGTCAGCAGACGGAAAAAACATAACCTCAAATGACGAGATACAGGAAGTTATCGGAAACAGCAACGGCAGAAAAATAAAAATAATAATAAGCCGTGACGGAAAGGATTTTCCGGTATTTCTCAAACCCGAATATTCCACGACTTCCGGAAACTGGCGTGGCGGAATGTGGGTCAGAGACAGCATCGCCGGAATAGGTACAATGACATTTTTCAACAAGACTACCGGAGAGTTTGCCGGACTCGGACATCCTGTATGCGATTCCGATACGGGCGAACTTGTGCCGATTTACAGCGGCGAAGCTGTACCGGTCGAGATTACTGACGCAAAAAAAGGTGCAAAAGGTATTCCCGGAGAACTTCACGGACAGTTTATGTATGGCGGAAATTTCGGCATACTCAACCGCAACAACTCGTGCGGAGTGTACGGACTTCTTTCTGAAACGGCTGTAAAGGCTTTATGTGAAAATGCCGAAGAGTACAAGATGGGCTATCGTCAGGACATAAAAACGGGTTATGCAGAGATACTCACAACGGTTTCGGGAGATACTCCGGAAAAATACAGTATTGAAATTGAAAAAATAGATTACAACAGTTCAGAAAGTACCAAAAATATGGTTATACGCATAACAGACGATGATTTACTGGAAAGTACAGGAGGAATCGTTCAGGGAATGAGTGGAAGTCCTGTAATTCAGGACGGAAAGATTATCGGAGCAATAACACATGTTTTTGTTTCTGACCCGACAAGGGGGTATGCTATTTTTGCGGAGAATATGGCAGAACATCTTAAATAATTTTTTTGTTGTAAAATAAAATCGGGCGTTACTGATTGTAACGCCCAAAAAACACAATATAAATTATCTGTTTTCTTCGCTGAATCCGCTGTCAACGAGGTCGATAAGAGCATCAACAGCAGCTTTTTCGTCTGCGCCGTCAGCGATAACCTTAACGTTTGTACCGCCTACGATACCGAGTGAAAGAATACCAAGAAGGCTCTTGGCATTGACTCTGCGTTCTTCCTTTTCAATCCAGATGGACGATTTGAATTCGTTAGCCTTCTGAATGAAGAAAGTAGCAGGTCTTGCGTGAAGTCCAACCTGATTTTTTACCATTACTTCTCTGACAAACATATACAACTCTCCTATTCTCTATATTGTACCCGCAAAATCCGGATACCATCGCAAATTATTTCAGTTGCTGATATTAATTATACAATCTAAAATCCGCATAGTCAACGGATTTTTTTCTTTAAACGCCCACTTTTCATTAAATTCTACATTTAGTTTAAATGTAAGAGTGATTTTTTCGGTTTGGTTGTTGATATTTACTATAAAAAATTTTAACATAAATTGTTGAAGTCCCACAATTTTCAACATACTATTATGTTTATTACAACCAAAGCTGTAAAATTCTGTAATAATATACTTATTGTTTAGAATGGTTATAGATTTCCAGCAGGTCGGGACGGCGTTCAGAAGTTATTTCAATGCTTTTTTCCAGCCGCCATTTTTCAATATTCCTGTGGTGTCCGGAAAGCAGTACAGACGGAACAGTTTGACCCTCCCATACTTCGGGGCGTGTATACTGAGGGTATTCAAGAAGTCCGCTGTAAATGCTCTCATCTTCAAAGCACACTGAATCTGAAAGTACGCCGTCACACATTCTTGCCACGGCGTCAACAACCGCCATTGCAGGAATTTCGCCTCCGGTGAGTACGTAGTCGCCTATGGAGATTTCCTCATCAACTATTTTGTCGATTATTCGCTGGTCAATGCCCTCATAGTGACCGCATATTATAAGAATATTTTCCATTCCGGAAAGTTCTATAGCACGTTGCTGAGTAAATATTTTTCCTTTAGGCGACATATATATAGTATGCGGTTTTGTGCCGATTTCGTTACAGACGGCTTTGTAGCAGTTGTAAATGGGTTCGCACTGCATAACCATACCCATACCGCCGCCGTAAGGCGTATCATCAACACGCCGGTGCTTGTCCTGAGTGTACTCACGTATCTGACGGCAGTTTATCTCTATTTTTCCGGCTTTTCTTGCACGACCGACAATGCTTTCACCAAGTACCGCTTCGCACATTTCCGGAAACAATGTAGCTATTTCTATTTTCATTCAAAAAGTCCCTCCAGAGGTCTTATTGTCATTGAATCGTTGTCTATGTCTGTAGATATAACAACCTCCGCAATAGCAGGCACAAGATATTCTTTGCCGTTTCCACGAATCACATATACATCATTTGCGCCTGTCTGCATAACGTCGGCGATTTTTCCGTAAACAACGTCCGTATCAGCGTCCCTTACCTCAACGCCGATTAAGTCCTGTATAAAGTATGTGTCGTCATCAAGTTCAAGGTCGTCACGGTGCATATATAAAATTTTATTTCTGAGTTTTTCAGCCTGTTCCTGAGAGTCAATGCCCTCAAGTTTCGCTATTACCATATTTTTCGCAACCCTTGAACGTTCTATAAAAATTTCCTGTT
>CAMWRL010000236.1 GCA_947176685.1 uncultured Ruminococcus sp.
GTACAGGACAGCCGCCGCATCTGTACTGCCGCCGCCCATACCTGCCTGCGAGGGAATACCCTTTTTTATATGTATTCTGCAACCAATATCAAGATTATTGTCATCAAAAAATTTCCTTGCGGCTTTATATGCAATGTTTCTTTCGTCACAGGGTATCGGGTCGGAATCGGCGAAATGTTCCGGCACTTCGCAGGAAAGGGCTATACCCGATTCGGTAAGTTCAACAGTTACTTCGTCGTAAATACTAACAGTCTGGAAAATACTTTCAATATTGTGATAGCCGTTGTCAAGTTTTCCGGTAACGTCAAGTGCGAGGTTTATTTTTGCGGCAGACTTAACTTTCATTTTTTTCACCTTTCAGCTTTTCAACGAATTTTTCAATACGGCGCATAGCCTCCATAAGATGTTTAAGGGAGTAGGCGTACGAAATACGCAGATAACCCTCGCCGCTGTCTCCGAAAGCACTGCCCGGCACTACTGCGACTTTTTCCTCATAGAGAAGTCTTTCGCAAAATTCCTCACTTGTAAGTCCGGTACTCTCTATGCACGGGAATACATAAAATGCACCCTCCGGATTGAAACATGTCAGACCGATTCTGTTAAGTTCGCTGACAAGGTATCGGCGGCGTGTATTATATTCGTCAGCCATTTTTGTGATTTCCGAGTCGCACGAATTGAGGGCTTCAATAGCGGCGTTCTGGCTTATGTATGGACTGCACATTATACCATACTGGTGTATTTTTGCAATCTGCGATATAATCGGTTCTGGAGCAGTCACATAACCCAGTCTCCAGCCGGTCATTGCGTAAGCCTTTGAAAAGCCGTTTACATAAATAGTATGTTCTTTCATTCCGTCAAGTTCGATTATTGAAAAATGTTTCCTGCCGTAAGTGAGTTCTGAATATATCTCGTCTGAAAGTACCATTATGTTTGTGTCACGCAGAAACTCCGCAATAGGTTCAAGGTCTTCACGGGTCATAATAGCACCTGTCGGGTTATTCGGAAACGGCATAATAATCATTTTGGTACGGTCAGTAACCTTGTCCTTAAAGTCGTCAAGAGTGAGTTTAAAATTATTTTCTATTCTTGTCGGCACGGGAACGGCTACACCACCCACGAGTTCCACGAGTGGAGCATAGCACACAAAACACGGTTCTACAACAAGTACTTCGTCACCCTCGTCAAGCAGTCCACGCAATGCGAGGTCTATAGCTTCTGAACCGCCTACTGTAACGATTACTTCGTTTTCGGAATCATATTCAACGCCGTGTTTTTTCTTGATTCTGTCGCATATAGCCTCACGAAGCGGCTGAATGCCCTTGTTTGCGCCGTAAATTATGTGTCTGCGTTCAAGTACCTGTATAGCGGCTTTTCTTATAACCCAAGGCGTTGAAAAGTCCGGTTCACCCACACCAAGACTTATAACATCGTCCATAGTTCCGGCAATATCGAAAAACTTACGTATTCCGGAGGGTTTCATTTTCTTTATTCTGTCCGAGAGAACTTTGTCATAATCTATCATTTTAACAGAGTCCCCTTTCGTCAGCTTCTTCACGGTCAATGAAAATGCCTTTTTCCTTGTATTTTTTCAGAATGAAGTGCGTAGCAGTTGACAGTACGCCGTCAATAGTTGAAAGTCTTTCAGATACGAAAAGTGCCACATCTTTGAGGTTATTGCCCTTTACTTCAACGGCAAGGTCGTAAGCTCCTGACATAAGACTGATACTTTCAACTTCGTCATACATCATAATAGTCTTTGCTATGTCGTCAAAACCGCAGTCACGCTGTGGGGTAACTTTAAGTTCGATAGTAGCATAGACGGTTGATTTGTCATAGAGTTCGTCGTCAACGATTACGCTGTAACCTTTGATAACGCCCTCTTTTTCAAGACGCTTTATTTCTGCCTCAGCTTCGGCAGGTGTTATTCCAAGAATCTCCCCCAGTTCAGTGTTGGAAATGCGTGCATTCTGCTGTAATATTTTTACAATATCACTCATAGTAAATCTTTCCTTTCAGTATAAATTTATAAAGTGTGGTTTACGGTTTTTGAAGTAACAAAGGCGGGCAAATCCCGCCGCCTTGGCGGTCTCCATAGCGTCGGAGACATTTTTTCCTATATCCTCAACGCAGTGAGCGTCAGAGCCTATTGAAAGTATCTCGCCGCCCATATCCTTGAAAAGCCGGATGTATTTCAGTGATGGAAAAACATCTCCGAAACCCTGCCTTATTCCGGAAGTATTTATTTCAATGCCCTTGCCGCTGTGTGCCAGCAACCGGAAACTTTCGGCTATAATTTCATCAAAACGGCTTATATCGGGACTTATGTTGTTGCGGCATTTCATGTAGCGCAGACAATATGTAAGATGTCCCAGTACATCGAAGCAGTCCATTTTGCAGAGCTGATATACTTCTTTGAAGTATCTTTCCAGAAGATTATATATTTCTTCCATAGACATATTTTCATAGTCTATGTAATAGAAATCCTTTTCGCCTTTGAGCTGGTGCATTGAACCTATAATAAAGTCAAGCCGCTTATCAGATGCGATTTTTTCAGCTATTTGAGTATCCTGAGTAGCTTGACCCATTTCGATACCGCATATAAGATTGAAGTTTTTATATTTTTCTTTGAGGGCGGTCACGGCGTTGAGCGAATTATTGAAATCTTCGGCATAGTTGAAGTAGTCAAAGTTTCCGGTATCGGTGTAGTGGCTTTCCGGAAACCACGTACTGCATTCACAGTGGTCGGTGACTGCATATGCGGACAGTCCCAGATTCATAGCCTGCTGAATACATTCATTTATATCCGCTTCTGAGTCCATTGAAAACTGCGTATGTGTATGGCAGTCAATCATCTTGACATACACTCCTTTCTTTTTCTTTTAGATATTATACCATAGTCTGTCAGGTTATGCAAGTTTTTTTTAGACTTGCTATTTCACGGCACATATGATATAATGTTATTATCCAAAAATTATCAGGAGGTTTTTTTATATGAGAGCAGTTATAACTGTAATAGGCAAAGACAATGTCGG
>CAMWRL010000237.1 GCA_947176685.1 uncultured Ruminococcus sp.
GTGAACAGCTTCTCAACGGTGAATGCTGTTTCAGTGTTGCAGGTACAAAGGACGGTTTGCTTAAAGACTTTTCGTTTATAAGGCTTTCGCAGTTCGGAACACTGATGTATACTAAAGAAATCCCTACAGCTTCGGAACTGCTTGACTACTTCTATTCCGAACGTGACAGCATAGCACGTACAAAACAACGTGCAAATGACTTATTCCGACTACTTGTCAACCTTATCGACCGCACGGAAAGAAGAATTTCAGTACAGCGTGAGGAGCTTTCGGCGTGTGCGGACCGGGATTATCTAAAACTTTGCGGAGATTTGATTTCGGCAAATATGTACCGCATTAAAAAGGGCGACAATACGGCGGTTGTTGAGAATTTTTACGACGAAAATTATCCCGCAACAGAAATAAAGCTTGATGTAAGAAAAACGCCGTCCCAGAATGCGCAGTATTATTATGGCGAGTACAAAAAAGCCGTCACTGCTGAACAGAAACTTACAGAACAGATTCAAAAGGGAGAAGAAGAACTTCAGTATCTGGACAGCGTATTTGATTCGCTCACAAGGGCGACTTCCGAAAACGATATTATACAACTCCGTCTTGAACTCCGTGAACAGGGTTATATAAAGTCAGTCAGCGGCAAGGCAAAACCGCCGAAAGCTTTACCGCCTGTTGAGTATAAGTCAAGTGACGGGTTTACGATACTTGTCGGACGAAATAACTGTCAGAATGACAAATTATCGTTTAAATTCGCCGAAAAAAATGATATATGGCTTCACACGCAGACCATAACGGGTTCGCACGTAATTATAGTCACAGAGGGGGAGACTCCGCCTGACAGTACGCTTGAACAGGCGGCAGTGATTGCGGCGGTCAACAGCAAGGGGCGTGACTCTAATCTTGTTCCGGTTGACTATTGTCTTGCAAGGTACGTAAAAAAGCCGTCCGGTGCTAAACCCGGTAAAGTTATATTCACAAACTATAAGACGGTTTTCGTCAGACCGGACAGCGAACTTGAAAAAAGTCTGAGGGTGTGAAAATGAACAGAAAACTTACAGGAGAATTTTTTGATAGGGACTGTCTGGAAGTTGCACCTGAACTTGTCGGGAAAATCCTTGTACGCCGACTGCCGTCCGGTGAAGAACTGAGGGAAAGAATTTCCGAAACAGAGGCTTACAGAGGTGAGGAGGACAAAGCCTGTCACGCTTCAAAAGGCAGGACAAAACGTACTGAAATACTTTATGGGGAAAGCGGTAAAATTTACGTTTACTTGTGTTATGGTATGCACTGGCTTATGAATATAACAACCGGACAGCTTAATCAACCGCAATGTGTTCTGATACGTGCCGGAAAAGTTCACAAAGGACCTGCAAAGCTTACAAAGTATATGCAGATTGACGGGAGCTTCAACAACGGCGAAATATGCGGAAGTCCGAACATATGGATTGAAGATGACGGCTTTACTCCGGAAATAAAAACTGTTCCGAGAGTGGGAATAGACTACGCCGGCGATTACTGGAAAAATATTGAATGGCGTTTTATGGGGTGATTGCGTGAACATAATTTGTACCGGTTATAACTCTGTCTATGGAAGGGAATACAGATTCCGGAGCGAACCGGAAAAAAATATCTTTATGCTGGTTATGGCAAAAAGCAAAGTGTTTTTTTGTATAAACGGCGTTGAATATCATATGCCGCCAAATACTTTTGTGTTATATGATGATACAGTTATTCGGGAATACTCTGCGGACAACGGATTTCTGGTATGTGACTGGATTTGCTTCGACAAGGACGGTGACAGTGAATTTTTTGATTCTCTGGAAATTCCTTTCAATTATCCGGTACAGTTTTCAGACACGGATTTTATAATCAACATTATGCGTAATATAACTTCGGAATACTATTCGGCAGGGGCAAGGCGCATCAAAATGACCGACACACTTATGAAAACGCTGTTAATGAAAATGAGCGGTTTTTCCGGACGGCATAACGAATCCCAACAGACTGTTGAACCGCATTACAGTGCTTTGATGCAACTAAGGGAAAAAGTTTACCGGAATCCGCAGATGAAGTGGAATGTTGATTCAATGGCGGCGGACGTCAATATGTCAAGGTCGTATTTTCAGCATATCTACAGGCAGATGTTCGGAATATCCTGCATTACGGACGTTATAAACGGAAAAATTGAAAAGGCTAAGGAAATATTAAGCGAGACTTCCTGTACAGTGTCGCAGGTATCTGCAATGTGCGGTTACGATAATGAGGAGCATTTTATGAGACAGTTCAAAAAAATAGTCGGTGTAACTCCGACAAAATATCGTCATAAAATATAGTCGAAAAAATAACTGCCGTTTCCGGCAGTTGTTTTTTGTAATACTGCACGCAAAATGTGTAAAAGTTCGTTAGTCTGAAAAATTACAATGACCATTTATAGCCTTTTTTTGTGTGAGACTAACGAACCAAAATGTAAAAAAGTTGTGACTATAGCACGCCAATCAATTTTCAAAACTTGACAGGATATTGTATATAATCTTCAACGATATGCTGATTCATCTGTCAATTGATGAAAGAATTAAATTATAATAAAAAAGCCTTGCCGGTACTGATACCGACAAGGCTTATAAAATATAAACTTGATAAGGAGAAATATATGAACAGGGAAGAATAAAGATGAAAAAATCAGTAATATATGCCCGATACAGTTCAGAACGTCAGACAGAACAGTCAAGATGATTTCCGATAGTTCACGCCGTGAGTTTGACTATGTGATTGTATATAAGCTCGACAGGTTCGCCAGAAACCGCTATGACAGTGCTATGTATAAGAACAAACTGAAAAAGAATGGTGTAAAAATAATATCGGCTATGGAAAACATTACAGACAGTCCAGAAGGCAGAGCAGGCACAAATAAAACGGGGAATATGTATTATTATTATTATTATTATTATTATTATTATTATTATTATTATAGCTGCGGAACTTCCGGCAATGAATGGATAAAGAAA
>CAMWRL010000238.1 GCA_947176685.1 uncultured Ruminococcus sp.
CCAGCATTGGTGATATCGTGGTAAGGTGCATCAATCTTTAATTTTTCAACCGCACTTATCGGATGGTCAACAGGTACGTGGACAGAGTTTGTATAATAGTCACGGTCAGTAACGCCCTCGATAATGCCGAATTTTTTAGCGTCCATACGCACGAAACGTCCTGAAAGACCCTCAGCAGGAGTTGCGAGCAGCGAGAAATTGAGACCGGTTCTTTTAACTTCCTCATCAATTCTTCTGCGCATTGCGGTAACGATTTCCATACCGAGTTCACGGGCTTCTTCGCTTTCGCCGTGATGTGCGCCGATAAGAGCCTTGAGAGCTTCGGCGAGTCCGATAAAGCCTACTGACAGTGTACCGTGCTTAAGGACTTCTTCAATGCTGTCATCGGGGGAAAGCTTGTCTGAATCAATCCATATACCCTGTCCCATAAGGAACGGGAAATTACGTACTTTTTTCTGGCACTGGATTTTAAAGCGGTGCATAAGCTGGTCGATAGTCAAATCCATCATATCTTCGAGCATATCAAAGAAAAGTCCCACATTGTGGTCGGCTTTTATTGCAAGTCTCGGAAGGTTTATAGATGTAAAACTGAGGTTTCCTCTACCCGTAACGATTTCTCTTGACGGGTCATAATTGTTGCCGATAACCCTTGTACGACAGCCCATATAGGCAATTTCAGTATCGGGGTTGCCCTCTTTGTAGTACTGGAGGTTAAAAGGCGCATCAATAAATGAGAAGTTCGGGAAAAGACGTTTTGCGGAAACACGGCAGGCAAGCTTGAATAAATCGTAGTTGGGGTCGGTAGGATTATAGTTTATTCCCTCTTTTATCTTGAAAATGTGTATCGGGAAAATAGGTGTTTCACCGTTGCCGAGACCTGCTTCCTGCGCAAGGAGAACGTTTTTAATAACCATTCTGCCCTCCGGTGAAGTGTCAGTGCCATAGTTTATTGAACTGAAAGGCGTCTGCGCACCTGCACGGCTGTTCATAGTGTTGAGGTTATGTATAAGAGCCTCCATAGCCTGATAAGTAGCACGGTCAGTTTCCTTTACGGCGTTTCTGACTGCAAATGCCTGAATTTTCTTAGCGGTGTCAGCGTCAGTATAATTAACCAGAAGTTCAAATTCTTTATCCTGATAACCGTTGTCGTTTGCAAGGTTGGGAATAAGATTATATTTTTCAGCTATTTCTTTTTTTATGTTTTGCGCAATCTCAAATTCATTTTCAACTCCGCCTATGAGCGACAACGCCCTTGCGACATTCTGGACGTATCTTGAAACATAAGTCTTTTTAATGCCGTCCGACATTGCATAATCAAAAGTCGGTATACTCTGACCGCCGTGCTGGTCGTTCTGATTGGACTGGATAGCGATACAGGCAAGCGCAGAATAACTTGAAATATCATTGGGTTCTCTGAGGAAACCGTGTCCGGTAGAAAATCCATTTGTAAAAAGCTTTTTCAAATCAATCTGAGTACATGTGGTTGTGAGGGTATAAAAATCAAGGTCGTGTATATGAATATCGCCCTTGCGGTGTGCTTTGGAGTGCTTCGGGTCAAGGACGTACATTCCATAGTACTCTTTGGCGGACACACTGCCGTATTTAAGCATAGTACCCATTGCCGTATCGCCGTCAATGTTGGCATTTTCACGTTTTATGTCGCTGTCCTTTGCGGAACTGAAAGTCAGCTCGTTGAGGACGCACATTAAATTGGTTTTCATCTCACGGGAACGTGTACGCTCATAGCGGTAAAGGATATATGCTTTAGCGGTTTTTGCGTGACCTTTTTCGATAAGGGTCTTTTCGACAAGGTCCTGAACTTCCTCAACAGTCGGAACTTTACCGTTGTTTTCGTTTTCGTAGGTTCTGCAAACCTCAACAGCCACTTCCATAGCTGTATTGAAGTCCGTACCGCCGCATGTCTGCGCTGCTCTGAAAATAGCATTAGCAATTTTTTCGATATTGAAAGGAACTTTCCGACCGTCCCTTTTTATGATGTGGATTATCATTCTGACATACCTCCGGCTACTATATGTTGTATCTTGATAGATTCGTGCATATATTAGTATAACCCAAATTACAGCAGTTGTCAATTGTAAGAAATCATAATTAAAATCCAAAAACGACAGGATTTTTTGTGCATATTCTACATAAATAGCTGTTAAAACAAGGCTTTTTCAGCGATATTCCGTTGATTTTCTGACATAATAAAAGCAGTCGCACACCACAATATATAGTGATGTGCAACGGGACTTTATGCAACGTGAGTAATGATATATTCTATAACCGTTTTGTACATATCTTCTGTAAATTTCTTGTCTTCTGCCGACCAGTATTCTTCTTTGAGGTTGCCGTCAACGGATTTTAGTGCAGTACTTGTGTCAATGCAGTAAACGCCGCAGGAGTTTGCCATAGCAAGAAGCTGTTCATTATACGTATTGATAAGTTCGTTTGTAACGGGAGCAGCGTCATATCTTACAGGCGGAACCTGCATTATATAGATGTTCATATCCGGAAGTACTTTTGTAAGGTTTGTGATGAGTTCGGTGTAACTTGAAATCATATCTTCCGTAGTACTTGTACCGATGTCACTTCCCAACATAAAATATACGTTCTGAGGTTTTTTAATTTTAAGAGTGTCATATATGGTTACAGCACCATAGTTGCTTTCAACCTTAGCTGTCTGACAGTTGGCGGCGTTAAGTGACGAGTCGCCTATAATGTCCTTGAATGAAGTATGCTCACCGATTTCAAGAAGTGTGGAGTCCGTAATAATACAGCAGTTGTCAAAATACGTATAGTCAACTGCCGCAGACTGCGGAACAGGGTTGGTTACGGGAGCTTTGGAAGCAGGCTGGATTTCTTCCGGCTCAGAAACTTCCGGTACTTCCTGAGAGGATTCTTCAACAACAGGTTCATTGTTTTCAGCAGCGGTATTTGCTTCAAACACATCAGCGAAAAAGTCCTCATTAAGGTTGACAGCAGTCATATAC
>CAMWRL010000239.1 GCA_947176685.1 uncultured Ruminococcus sp.
CCTTTATATTTGTGTAGATATACAAATTTTTGCAGTGGTTTGAAAAAATATGACATAACTGTTGATTTTTTGTAAAAATTAATGTATAATTAATTTATATTTATATGGAGGAGAAAACTATGCATAAATTTTTAAACAAAGCCAGTGAGGCAATTATGGCTGCCGCTATGGTGATTAATGCTACAGCCGTACTTAACGTTGGTACGTCTTTTGCGGCTGGTACAAAGTATGAGTTTGAGGACGCAAAGATTTCCGGCGATGTTACTGTCGAAACCGCTGACGCAAGCGGCGGAAAAATTCTCAAAATGACCGACAGCGGTACTATCGAAATGAAGTTCGAGGTTGCAAAAGCCGGTACATATGATATTACTGTTTACTGCGGCGGTATGGGCGGCGCAAAACAGCAGAATATCAGTATCAACGGCGTTTCACAAGGTGCTCTGGGTATTCCCGAAAGCGAGAAGTTTGAGGCTGTAAAAATTCAGTCCGTAAAACTCAATGAGGGTGAAAACACACTCCTGATTGAAAAGTCATGGGGCTGGTCAAACTTCGACTATATGACTGTTGAGGAAACTGTCCTTGCTTCTATTACGGCTGCACATACATCGCCCGTTGACCAGAAAGCTACTGCCGAAACCAAAAATCTTATGTCATACCTTGCAAGCGTTTACGGTGAACATATTATTTCAGGTCAGCAGGAAATCTACAGCGGAGGTCCTCACGGCTTTGAACAGGAATTTGAATATCTCAATGATACAACGGGTCACTATCCGGCTATCAGGGGATTTGACTTCCTTAATTGTGCCAATATCCTCTACGGTTCGGAAGACGGAACGGTTGACAGAATGATTGACTGGGTTAAAAACAAAAACGGTATTGCGACAGCATCATGGCATATTACAGTGCCGAAGAAAATGGACGGTTACAAGGTAGGCGACAAAATAGACTGGAACAGCGCAACTTATTCTGTTAAAGACGATAACGGAAATGAAGCTACAGATTTCGTGACATCAAACGTCCTTAAGGAAGGCACTGTTGAACGTGAATACTATCTCACTGCTTTAAAGGCTCTCGCTGAACAGCTCCAGAAACTTCAGGACGCTAATGTACCATTAATTTTCCGTCCGCTTCACGAAGCAGAAGGCGGCGGCGGTGAAGCAGGTTCATGGTTCTGGTGGGGCAAGGAAGGCTCAAAGGTTTATAAAGAAATCTGGAAACTTACCTATGATACACTTGTAAATGAATACGGTCTCCATAACTTAATCTGGGAATGGAACAGCTATAACTTTGCAACATCTGCCGACTGGTATCCGGGCGACGAATATGTTGATATTATCGGTTATGACAAGTACAACTGCACAAAGTACCTCGAAGAAAACAACTGGCAGGCTTCTCTTGAACATGATGACAGTGCAATAGCAGCTACTTTCTATGGTATTATGGAAAAGTATGCAAGTGAAAAGATGGTCGCTATGGCTGAAAACGACTGCTTCTCAACCGTTGACAATCTCGTAAATGATAAAGCCGGCTGGCTGTACTTCTGTACATGGTATGACGGCGGAAGCGATAATATAAACTTCCTTACAAGCCCGATTTTCAATACCAAGGAAGACACTATCGCAATGTATCAGAGTGACTACTGCATTACTCTTGACGAACTTCCGGCAGACCTCTATTCAAAAGAAACACCGTTTGTAACTACTACTACGGCTTCCGGTGACAAGACAACAACTACAACAACTACTACTGTTACCACAAAGCCCAATAACGATGATTTCAAGTTTGAAGTAAAATCATATAAGGTTGAACTTCCAGAAGATAAGAGCAAAGTATTTACAGTTAAAATCAAGGGTGCAGCGACTGCTTCTATCGGCGGTGCTTTGGGATACAGCAACGGTCCTACTCCTGACGACTGGGTGAACATCGAATGGAAAGGAAATGCTGATACAAAAGGCGACCTTGAAATTGTAATTGATATTTCTGAAATTCCGACAGATGTAAAAGAAGCAGAACTTCAGATTTGGTGGTCGAATGTATGGAACGCTGAAACCGAAACTTCAATAGACAAAGACTGTAATATGATGTGGTATTCCACTAAAAATGAAAGTGGTAATGATGATAAGATTTACGGTGACGCAAATCTTGACGGAAAAGTAAGTCTTGCTGATGCTGTACTTATAATGCAGGCACTGTCAAATCCGGATGACTACAAGCTGGACAAGACAGCACAGGAACTTGCCGATGTCTTTAACCACGGCGACGGTGTTAATCCCAGTGACGCATTGGTAATTCAGTATGTTGATTTAGGGGTTATTTCAGCAGCTGACCTCCCTGTTGACAAACTTCCTGAAACTGAATAAGAATTTTAATATTACTGCAAAAAAACTGTCGGACTTCCAAAATCCGACAGTTTTTTATCAGCAGTTTTTTCTGAACTCTATATATTCCTCATAAGTTCCCTGACGGTCAATACAGCCGTCCGGAGTAATTTCAATAATGCGGTTTGCGGTAGTTTGGAGTATTTCGTGGTCGTGAGATGCGAGCAGTACAACGCCCTTGAAATTTATCAGACTGTTGTTTACAGCGGTTATGCTTTCAAGGTCAAGATGATTTGTAGGTCTGTCGAGTATCAGCGCATTTGAACCGAACAGCATCATTCTTGAAAACATACAGCGGACTTTTTCGCCACCCGAAAGTACGTTGACAGGTTTGTACACATCATCGCCCGAAAACAGCATTCTGCCTAAAAATCCTCTTAAATAGGTTTCGGTTTCGTCCTTTACAGAGTACTGTCTTATCCAGTCGAGAATAGACAACTGACAGTCGTTGAAGTATGCGGAGTTGTCCACGGGCATATACGAAGTGGTTACGGACACGCCCCACTTGAATGTACCTGAATCGGGTTGTTCTTCTTCCATAAGGATTTTAAAGAGCATTGTAATAGCC
>CAMWRL010000240.1 GCA_947176685.1 uncultured Ruminococcus sp.
AAACAAAAAATGAACCTATTGTTATAATAACCTCACGCAGCAGACGGTTGAATTTGTTTTCTTCGTCTATGAACATCGTTATGTCAAAGCAGAACACGGCAAGACACATAATCAGTGAAATCATTCCCGCAGCAACGCAGAACGGGTGTGCGTAAGGGTGTTCAGACGGTCTGTAGTCCAGAGTACAGAAAACACTCGCATAGCACCAGAATCCCAGACTCCCGAAAGCTCCGTACATAAACGGAGATATTTTCTTGAGTCTATTCAGCATATGGATTCACCTCCTTATTTTATCTGACAATAACTCCCTTGTTTCTGCAATAGGATTTTACTTCCTGAACGGTAAGCTCTTTAAAGTGAAACAGTGATGCCGCTAATGCCGCAGTTGCGTCGGTCTTTTCAAAGACTTCTGCAAAGTCGTTTATTTTGCCTGCTCCGCCGCTTGCTATTACCGGAATACTGCAATTATCGCATACGGCTTTGAGCATATCAATGTCAAAACCCTCTTTAGTGCCGTCTGCATCTATGGAATTGAGACATATCTCCCCTGCTCCAAGCTGTTCAATCTGGTGTACCCAGTCAATAAGGTCAAGACCCATATCAATACGTCCGCCGTTGATATAAACCGTCCATTTATGGTCGGCGATTTTTTTTGCGTCAATTCCCACGCATATGCACTGACTGCCGAATATATCCGCACCGTTCCTTATAAGCTGCGGATTTTTCACCGCCTGAGAGTTTACCGAAACTTTGTCCGCACCTGCTCTCAGGGTTTCCCGAATGTCGTCAACGGTCTTTATTCCGCCGCCGACCGTAAGCGGTACAAATACTTTTTTAGCGGTCTCCCTCACAACGTCCAGAAACACTCCCCTGCCCTCGAAAGACGCAGTTATATCATAGAATACTATTTCGTCAGCCCCCTGTCTGTTGTACTCCTCCGCACACTCAACGGGGTCGCCGACATCACGTACTCCCTCAAAATTTACTCCTTTTACTACCTTGCCGTTTCTTACGTCAAGACAAGGTATTATTCTTTTTGCAAGCATTTTTTGTACCTCCTTATTTTTAATAATAAATCTGATTTAAATTATATATCATAAACCGGATTTTGTCAACTATCTGAACGCCCCTAAAATCACTCCGTCACTTCCCCTGACAAGCAGATACGGCGGAAAGTCCAGTATAACGGCAAATTTCACTCCGTCTTCCCGTGTTCCGGAAGGTGCAGTCGGTACAATGTACCACACATCATAATCTTCATAATACTTTATTCTGTACGGCGGATTATCTCTTTCAAACTTCATTTTCACGCCGTCAAAGTCCCTGTATTCCGATTCTGTTTCTTCAACAAATTCCGTGCCGGATATTTCCATAAATACAGTCCTTGCTTTTTCGGTGAGGTCTTCTTCTCCGGAAATCCGCCCCAGACATCTTTTTGGAAGTTTTTCAGCATTCTTTATCAGATAATCCGCATCATTTTCATATTCGATTATTTTGTTATTTTCACCCATTGCCTCATACGGCTCAAACATTTTTCCGTACATATCAATACATATGGCTTCAACAATCTGTCTTTCGGTGTATTCAGCCTGCGCTGCTGCAACTGTAGTGACTGTTTCTGTATATACTGTAGTTTCAGTTGTCATAACTTGCTCCGCAGTTTCAGTGCGTTCGCAGCCTGCGGTTACAGACAAAAACGCCATTACCAGCAGAATTTTTATCTTGTTTTTCATTATTCACCTTTCCGGCTCAGGACAAAACGGTAGATATAATATCGTTTGCGCCAACGCCCGAAAATTTATTGAGTATTCCCACGCACATACAAAGAAACATTACTATAACCCCAACGGCAGACAAAGCTATTTGTCTTGTGTATTCACTCCTGAATGATTTTATCATATGCTCCGGTAAAGCGAGATTGCTCTTAAAATCATAATATATTTTAATCCTGTCGCCTTTTTTTATTCTCCGCATATTTCTTGATTTGAACTCATATGGAATTATTATTGTTTCATTTTTTATTCCGTTAAAAAACTCAACTTCAATATTTATAATTATCTCACCTGTTGCTGAATAATTTTCCGAACAGATTCGGACAACAGTCGCTTCACAAGGGTCATATCTCAACATTCTTTCAGTTATTTCCTTATGCTCCCGATATTCTTTTTTATATCCGCATATATATAAATACAATAATATGCTCCACATAATACATATGATTCCGAAAATTATATGCATATGCTCAAAAATAAATATTAAATCATTCATTTTACGTTGCCTTTCCGGCTCAGCCAAGTTAAAAACTTTTCCATATATTCACGGTGCGGAGTAATTACTTCAATATCAATCTCCGGACTTTTTATGGCAAACGCTTCCAGCATACTTTTGAGATTATCTGCTGATTTCATATAGTCCCTGATAATGTACTCCCTGTCATATCCAAGCCTGCTCAGAATCATTGCTGAAGCAACACCTGTTCTGTCCTTTCCGGCGTTGCAGAAAAACAATACATTTGTATCTGCGTTCATTATAAAATCAAGTATCATATCCATTCTGTCGTCTGCCATTTCTATATACGAAACAGCAACTTTTTCCGGCGATTCGGGGACAGCGTTTCCGCCCGATACCGCAAACGAATAATATCTAAAAGCCGGATTTTCCGCCAGCGGACAAGGTTTGCTTATCTGTTCATTTTTTTCCCTTAAATCAATAACAGTAAGGATATTATTTTCTATAAGCCACGCACATTCCTTATCCGAAACATAAACCGGAACATCACTCCGGAGATAACGTTTACTGTCTTTCAGAATAAAACGTGTATTTCTTGTGCCTGCGAATATTTCACTCATAAAATCACCTTTTATTCTATCACGAAAAAATCGTCCGTGATTTCAAGATTTCTGTCAAAAACAATGTCATAATATCCGAGATATTTATTATT
>CAMWRL010000241.1 GCA_947176685.1 uncultured Ruminococcus sp.
GGAGTGAAATGCCCTTTGAGTTGGGAGACTGTCCCATACCGATACAAGGACCGCAGGCACTTTCAAGGATTCTCGCACCAGCTTCAATGAGGTCTGATAAAGCACCGTTCTGAGCAAGCATATTGAGAACCTGTTTAGAGCCGGGGGCGATTGACAATGAAACGTCCGGATTAACTGTTTTGCCCTTTAAGATGTGTGCAACTTTAAGCATATCCAGAAGCGAAGAGTTAGTACACGAACCAATACAAACCTGGTCAACTTTAAGTCTGCCGATTTCCTCAACGCTCTTTACATTGTCAGGAGAGTGCGGACAGGCGGCAAGCGGTACAAGTTCACTGAGGTTAATTGTGAGTTCTTCGTCATAAACTGCGTCATCATCAGCAGAAAGCGGAGTCCAGACATCTTCACGGCACTGAGCCTTTAAAAACTGCTTTGTAGTTTCGTCAGACGGGAAAATTGATGTAGTAGCACCGAGTTCAGCACCCATATTTGTAATTGTAGCACGTTCCGGAACAGAGAGAGTTTTAACGCCCTCGCCGCAGTATTCGATAACTTTACCAACACCGCCCTTTACTGAAAGTCTTCTGAGAACTTCAAGAATAACGTCCTTAGCGGCAACCCACGGACGAAGTTTTCCGGTAAGCTCAACTTTTACGACTTTCGGACAGGTTATATAATATGCGCCGCCGCCCATTGCAACAGCAACATCAAGACCGCCTGCTCCGATAGCAATCATTCCGATACCGCCGCCGGTAGGAGTATGGCTGTCCGAGCCTATGAGAGTTTTTCCGGGAATACCGAATCTTTCAAGATGCACCTGATGACAGATACCGTTACCGGGGCGTGAGAAGTATATACCGTGTTTTTTTGCAACACTTCCGATAAAACGGTGGTCGTCAGCGTTTTCAAAACCGTTCTGGAGGGTGTTGTGGTCTATGTACGCAACGGAACGCTCAGTTTTTACACGGGGAACGCCGATAGCTTCAAATTCGAGGTAAGCCATAGTGCCTGTAGCATCCTGTGTAAGTGTCTGGTCAATGCGGATTCCGATTTCCTGACCCTTGACGTATTCACCGTCAACAAGGTGTGCTTTAAGTATTTTTTCTGTAAGGGTTAAACCCATTTTTAATCATTCCTTTCATTGTTATGATTTTATTGTACAACAAATTATACACTTTGTCAAGATTCAGACAAACTAAAATTAAAAAAAGAGGTCACGCAACGGCAACCTCTTTGTCTGTCCATAAATAATATATCACATATTTTCGGAAATGTCAAGACTTTCTGCACGATGTTTTTCTTCGAGGAATGTTTTCAGACGCAACTGTTTTTCACGGAAAACAAAAAAACTAAGTGTTAAAATAGTTATAGGTACGCTGATTACATATACATTGACATTTATTAATATAGTGAGCAGGTTTATAAAAAAGTCCGCTATTGTCAGTGACTTTCCAAAAGCAGTGTATATATACACGATAATCAATAATACAGACGGAACATTAAACAAGGACGAAGCAATAATATAATTTTTGTAAGTTCTGTCCCACTGATTGTGATTGATTTTATAAACGATAAGAGTAATAATACATCCTATTGAACCTACTATAGAAAACAACCATGCTATTAAAGTAAAAATAGATATTTCTACTGGTGTTACATAATAAGGTTTTATTTTATTTTTTTCGACGTTATATGAAATATCCTGCAAATAAAAGTTTCCCAATGAAACAATAGGTATTTTCTTTGAGATTTGCAGAATATTCCCATTATTGTCGAATACGGCAACACGACATTTCTTATATTTGTTGCAGAACTCCAGAAACATTTCCGTATTATAAGGGTCATTGTGACGCCCCTCATAATATGGCACACCTATCCATTGACGTATTTCAGAGGGAGTACCGTTATATTTTTCATGTGAATCGGAGTAATGTTCAGAATCACGTATCGAAATATGCAGCTTTGATTCTTTAATATGCATAAGCATACTCCGGAAACCGTCTTTATTGTATTTTACAATTTCGCTGTTTTCAGGAATTTTTATATCACCCTCAATATTGCAGTTGTAGGGCGTGTAAAATTCGTCAGTTTCGTCAAGCGGAATAAGCAAATCAACGTATTTGTCTGCCATATATTCGCCTTTAAACTCAAAGTCAAAACTATCACTGTAATATGCACAGCCGCTGAATATAAACATAATTCCGACAAGTACAAAAGCCATAATAAAAAATCTTGTTTTCCTCATACAATCACCGTCCTTTGTGAATATTCTACACAAATTTCCTGTAACTGTCAATTAATATAATATGACAAATATTTACAACAAAAAAACAGCCCTGATTTTTTTCAGAGCCGTTTATATTATTCGTTCTCGAAACTTTCAAGTTCAGTGCAGAGTGCCACGAAATCTTCATAGACGGTAATCGTCTGTAAATACCGGAAGTCAAGAATATACCCGGATTTGCGGTGTTTTAAAAAATCAGCGTCCCACAGCGGAACTTCAACAAAACCGTCTTTATAATGATACTTAACAGGCTGATATTTGTCTATGTTTGCACGGAAATATTTTACTTTTGCCATACATAGCTTATTTATCCGGAAAAGCAGTCCTATAATATCGCTTCTTTCAAAGAACGAATCTTTAAAAATCAGATGTTTATGGGAATTTTCACGTTCGGAATACCATGCGTTGTTTTCGTGTTTCAACTTGTACTTTTCTGTAAGTAAATACTTGTCGTCCATTTTTTAATCCTTTTTTGTATTATATCATATTTTTTTCAAACCGGAAAAAATAATCTCCGTCTGTCATATTATCGGGAATATTCGGGTCTTTATGATGAGGGTTGAAAAACTCTACTGCGTGAAATCCAAGACGATTAATATAAAAATGTATATTCCTCTGCAATTGAGTTAATAT
>CAMWRL010000242.1 GCA_947176685.1 uncultured Ruminococcus sp.
GATTTGTTGTATAATAAAAAGGAAAATAAAAAAAGAAAGAACGTGAATAGCGTTGCCGAACAAGAAAAAGGAAAAGCTAAAGAAAAAGTCCAAAGAAAAAGCAAAAAGCAAAAGTCTTTTTAACCGTGGACTTGTTAAACTTGCCGCTGCTGCCGTTATTGTCGGCTGCGGTATGCTTATCGTCACAATCGAAAAGGATTGTGCTGAAAAAGAAAAGGAACTTATTGCCATACAGGCTGAAATTGATTTGTATGAAGCTGAAAACACTGAGATTCAGCGTGTACTCGAAAGCGATGATATTTCTGCCTATATGGAAAAGGTTGCTGTAGAGGAGCGTGGCTACGCTTACCCCGATGAACGCAGATTCTATGATAAATCAAGGGACTAATTTTTAAAGGAGTTATATAATTTTATGCAGCTGGAAATTGGAAAAATCTACACGGGCAAAGTCAAGGGAATTACTCAGTACGGAGCATTTGTCGACATTGACGGCGGCGGCTCTGGTATGGTACATATTTCCGAAATCGCCAACACTTTCGTTAACGAAATCCGTGACCACCTTACCGAAAATCAGGAAGTAAAGGTTAAAGTTATCGGCGTCAACGAAGCAGGAAAGGTAAGCCTTTCAATCAAAAAAGCGGTCGATACTCCTGCACCAACGCAGAAGCCGAAAAGACAAAATGACAACCGCAAAGCCAGACCCAATATCTATGAACCTAAAAAGACTATTCCGCAATCTGAAATGACATTTGAAGATATGATGTCGCATTTCAAACAGAGCAGTGAAGAACGCATCTGCGACATCAAAAGAAATACCGACAGAAAAAACAAAACCAGAAGAAAATAATTATTATACCGTTCCTTTTTGCAGAGGAACGGTTTTTTGTTGTGAAGCTGATTTCTGAACGAAAAATATGTGAAATACATTGCATTATTACATTCCTTGTGATATAATGTATGAAGTAATTTTTTTTGAGAGGAAAAACAATATGTTCAAATATAAAAAAATCACAGCTTTTTTAATGAGCCTGATATGTATTACGACAACCGTTACGGCAGTGACCGCCTTTGCAGACAACGAAACTACTACGGAAACAATTTCAGAAGAATCAACTGAAAACAATCAGTCTGATGACGCTCCCAAATTAATTGACGAGGACTGCATTGTGTCCGGAGATTTTGTATATTCCGTTATAGATGGCAACAATATACGTCTCAGAGGGTGCAACAGTACGGAAACAGACCTTGTTATTCCGGAATCCATAGACGGTATGACTGTTACAGAATTAAGCGGCAAAGCTTTCGGAAGTACTCCGAACCAGCCTTATAAAACTATAAGTATTCCGGCAACCGTTGAATATATTTCACTGGATAACCCCTTTATGTATTGTCCGGAACTTAAAGAAATAACCGTAAGTCCTGATAATACAGAATATATTACAGAAGATGGCATACTTTACACTAAAGACAAGTCTTTGCTTATATGCTACCCCGCAGAAAAGGACGGAAGCAGCTTTGATATTCCGGACGGCGTTGAAACACTGGGCATTGCTTCAATATACAACACAAAGCTTACTGAAATAAAATTCCCGTCATCTCTTGAAACAACAGAGCGTTTCGCACTGGGCGACAATCTCAGGATAGAATCGCTTGATTTAAGCAGTACCAAAGTTTCAACAATAGGTGCGTTTACGTGTTCAGGCTGTACATCGCTGACGGAAATTATTTTCCCCGATACTCTTTACGAAATTGAATTGGGTGCTTTTATGGACTGTTCCGCACTTGAGGAAATAACCCTGCCTGACGATCTTACTTATATAGGACAGTGCGCTTTTACAGGCACAAATATAACAAAAGTTATTATACCGGACAGCGTTACAGACATAGATTACTGTGCTTTCGGCTACATTGACACGGAAACTCCTATGAGCGACTTTGTAATTGTAGGTTCTGTGAACTCCGCCGCATATATATACGCAACCGACAAGGACGACGACTACGATTATAAAAATAATTTTACGTTTATTACTGCCGAAGCCTATGCTGAACTGTCTGAATACGACGCACTTGACAAGGATGTGTACAATGGTTTTGAATATGCAGTCATAAACGGCGAGGCTGTAATTACAAGATATTACGGGGGTGATGTGATTGTAGAAGTGCCGTCCGAAATAAACGATATACCCGTTGCAAGAATATATACAAGTGCTTTCGGAGATTCAACTTCTGAAGAAATAATAATCCCTGAATCCGTAAAGAATATTGATAAGCTTGCATTTTACAGCTGTACACATCTTAAGAATCTTACGATAAAAGGTGCTGAAACTATCGGCGAAAGTGCTTTTGCTTTGTGCGGCGCACTGGAAAATATAACGATTTCCGGAAACTGTCAGATTATTGAGGATGATGAGCCTTTTATATCATGTCAGAACTTACAGTCAATAACCGTTACTGACGGTGACGGCATTTATTCGTCTGAAAACGGCGTTCTTTACAATAAGGATAAAACAATACTTTTAGCATATCCGGCGTCAAAACCTGACAGGGAATTTAAAATACCGTCCGGCATAAAGGAAATTTCAGTTTCGGCGTTCTACGGAAACAGCTGTCTGGAAACCGTTGACCTTTCGGGCGTTGAAAGAATAGGCGCATATGCATTTGAGGACAGTAAAAGCCTTAAAAAAGTCGTTTTTTCGGATAGTCTTAAAACTGTTGAGATATATGCATTTGCAGGCTGTCCCGCTATGGACAGCATAAGAGTTCCCGAAAGTGTCGAAACAATAAGCGATTATTCATTCGGGTATAAATTTGACGACTCCGGAAACAGTGCTGGTACAGAAAACATGACTACTGTTGACGGCTTTAAGATATACGCTGAAAAAGATTCAGAAGCCTATCAGTACGCCAAAGCCTGCAA
>CAMWRL010000243.1 GCA_947176685.1 uncultured Ruminococcus sp.
TTTGAATCGTCCTCAATAGCTGAATAATATGAAAGTATTTAAATTTATAATCCTGTTTGTTGTTGCAGTAAGTCTGTTTTCGTGCGGTGAAGAAAAAAATACTGAAACCGCACATTCCGGAAAACAAATAGCTCTTGAATATGCGGAGGAATTTTCAATATACTGCAACGATGACGGCAGTTACGAAATAGATATAGCCGAACAGAAATTTATTCTTGTTCCGGAGGACGTTCCCGAACCTAAGACTGATATACCGGTACTTCACCAGCCTGTTGAAAACCTTTATATTGCGGCTTCTTCGGCAATGGACTTATTCAACGGAGCAGGCTCTTTGGACAGCGTAAGAATGACTTCCACGAAATTAAGTGACTGGTGTCTGTCAACCGTCACCGGAGCTATTGAAAATGGTAATATTATTTATGTCGGAAAATATAACGCTCCGGATTATGAAATGATAATTTCTGAAAACTGCGGTCTTGCAGTTGAATCGACAATGATATATCATAGTCCCGAAACAAAGGAACAGCTTGAAAGTCTAGATGTGCCTGTAATGGTTGAAAGGTCAAGTTATGAACAGCACCCTTTGGGACGGCTGGAGTGGATAAAGCTTTATGGACTTCTCACGGGTCACGAAAAAGAAGCTAATGACTTTTTCAACGAAAAGGTCAAACTTTTTAAAGAGATTCCGGCGGCTGACGAAAGTTCCGGAAAACGTCCGACAGTGGTATTTTTTTATATAACGTCCAACGGTTACGCAAACGTCCGCAAGTCCGGAGACTACATTTCAAGAATGATAGAACTTGCAGGCGGTGAATATATTTTCACGGCGGAAGACCTCAATGCTGAAGAAAATGCGCTTTCAACAATGAATATGGAAATGGAGACTTTTTACCAGAAGGCACGCAATGCAGATTACATAATTTACAACAGCACCGTTGACGGAGAACTGGAAAATATTTCGCAGCTTATTGAGAAAAACGAATTACTGGAAGACTTCAAAGCCGTGAAAAATAATAACGTCTGGTGTACCGGTAAGAATATGTTTCAGCATACAACCGGAATGTGCGATATGATACATGATATTTATACGGTAATAAGCGGAAACACTGACGGCAATGACCTTGAATTTCTGAAAAGGCTTGAATGATATGAAAAGAAAATTACGTTATACAATAGGGTTTGCCGGACTTGCTGCCGGAATAATTGTATTATTTTTTGTCGGTCTGATTTATGGAAGCGTTGAATTTTCGTTAGGCGAAATTATGGACATACTTTCCAGACAGGGCGAAATTGCCGGACAGAATATTATTTTTAAAATAAGGCTTCCACGTATACTGGCATCTATGATACTGGGAGGAGCTTTGTCAGTATCCGGATTTCTGTTGCAGACTTTTTTCGCAAACCCCATTGCAGGACCTTTTATATTGGGAATTTCTTCCGGTGCAAAACTTGCTTCGGCAATAGTGATGATTTTCTTTATGAGCAGAGGCTTTGTCCTTGAATCCGTTGCGTTGGTCACAGCGGCTTTTGCGGGGGCAATGACGGCAACGGGTTTTATACTTGCGGTTTCCGGCAAGGTCAAAAATATGTCAGTTCTTGTGGTAAGCGGTGTAATGATTGGTTATATATGTTCCGCTGTAACGGACATTATGGTGACGTTTGCGGACGATTCAAATATAATCAATCTGCATAACTGGTCATTGGGTACGTTTTCCGGTACGGACTGGAATGACATAAAAGTTATTTCGGTGATAGTGTCGGTAACGCTTGTATGTGCGTTTCTGCTGTCCAAACCTATGAACGCCTACCAGATGGGGGAAGGGTATGCAATAAATATGGGCGTGAATGTAAAGCTTTTCCGTGTGCAGCTGATATTGCTTTCAAGTGTGCTTTCAGCGTGTGTGACGGCTTTTGCAGGACCTGTATCGTTTGTGGGAATAGCCGTCCCGCATCTTGTAAAGAACATTTTCGGAACTGCCAGACCGATAGTTATAATTCCTGCATCGTTTATGGGAGGAGCTGTTTTCTGTATGTTGTGCGACCTGATAGCAAGGACGCTGTTTTCACCGACAGAGCTGAGTATAAGTTCAGTAACGGCTGTATTTGGCGTACCTGTAGTGTTGTGGATAATGATGTCAGGACATCGCAGGAGGATTTGAAATGAGTGCTTTGAATACTGAAAAGCTGTCGGTAGGGTACGGCAGGAGAATCATAGTTGACAATATTGATTTTGAAGTACATCGGGGTGAAATTCTTACGCTCATAGGTGCTAACGGTTCAGGTAAGTCCACGATACTTAAAAGCATATTGTCACATCTTGAAATAATTTCGGGAAGTATTTTCATAGACGGAAAGCATATACGTGAAATGAAGCGTTCTGAAACGGCAAGGAAAATGTCAGCCGTAATGACTGAACACATTGAACCGGAATTAATGACCTGCGGAGACGTTGTGGAGTCGGGAAGATACCCGTATACAGGAAAATTCGGTATACTTTCGGCTAACGACAGACGGATAGTCCGTGAAGCTATGGAACTTGTGGGAGTTGAAAATCTTGAATATACTGATTTCGGACAGATAAGCGACGGACAGAGACAGCGTGTAATGCTTGCCCGTGCGATATGTCAGCAGCCAGAAATACTTGTACTTGATGAGCCAACGTCATTTCTGGACGTACATCATAAAACGGAACTTTTGAATATACTGAAAAGGCTTGTACGTGAAAAGAACCTTGCTGTTATAATGTCGCTTCACGAATTGGATTTGGCGCAGAAAATATCTGACCGCATAGTCTGCATAAACAACAACACTGCTGAACGCATAGGTACACCGGAAGAAATATTTTCGGGTAACTATATAGCCCGTCTGTATGG
>CAMWRL010000244.1 GCA_947176685.1 uncultured Ruminococcus sp.
CTATTAAATATAAAGGAGAATGATATATTATGATGTACAGTGAAAAGGTTCTTGACCATTTTTCAAACCCGAGAAACGTAGGCGAAATTGAAAACGCTGACGGTGTAGGCGAAATCGGCAACGCCAAGTGCGGTGACATTATGAAAATGTACCTCAAAATCGACAACAACATTATTACAGACGCTAAATTCAAGACATTCGGCTGCGGTGCGGCTGTAGCAACGTCCTCAATGGCTACAGAGCTTATTAAAGGAAAGTCCATTGATGACGCTCTCAAACTTACAAATGACGCTGTTGTTGAGGCTCTGGACGGACTTCCGGCTGTAAAGGTACACTGTTCGGTACTTGCGGAGCAGGCTGTAAGGTCTGCACTTTCGGACTACTATACAAGACAGGGTATCGACCCGCTTCCGATAGTCGGCGAAATCAAAGAACCTGAAGAATAATATGCAAATCAAAGTTGAAAAGGCAGATTTAAAGGACATTAATGAACTTGTTCAGATGAGACTTGAATATCTTACTGAAGATTATGGAAGTCTCACGGAAATTCAGTCCGAAAAAATCAGAAATCAGCTTCCCGTATATTATCAGAATCATCTGAATAAAGACTTGTTTGTATATATTGTGAAATCAGAAAGAATAATTTCATGTTGTTTTCTTCTGGTATCTGAAAAACCTGCAAATCCGAGCTTTATTAATGGCAGAACGGGAACTGTTCTGAATGTCTTTACAAAACCCGAATTCAGAAGAAAAGGAATTGCAGGAAAAATAATGAACTTTTTAATTTCTGACGCCAAGGAAATGAAACTTGATTTTGTCGAACTAAAATCAACAGACTGTGGCTATAATCTCTATAAATCTGTCGGATTTGAAGATGTCAATTCAAAATATCACAATATGAAGATTATTTTAGCAGAGTAGGCTGTAAGGTCTGCACTTTCAGACTAATACACAAGACAGTGTGATAGTCGACGAAATTAAAGAGCCGGAGGAATAATAATAAAAAGTACAGACTGTCAACGGTCTGTACTTTTTGGAATAAACATAAAGGGTGATATTATGAAAAAAATATTAAGATGTACAGCAGTTGCAATGATTTTTTCGTTGATGTCTGCATTCATTCCGGATGTTCCGGAGACAGCCGCAGTTGACAGCGAAACAAAATTAATAGCACTTACTTTTGATGATGGACCAAATACCACCACTACAAATGAAGTCCTTGACATTCTTGAGGAATATAACGCAAAAGCTTCTTTTTTTCTCATAGGCAACAACATAAACGACAAGAGCGCAGAAACTGTAAAACGTGCTTACAGTATGGGCTGCGAAATCGACAACCATTCAAAAAGTCATCCGAATATGGGTTCAATGTCCGCAGATGATATAAAGTACGAAGTAGATTATGTTGATGAAAAAGTCGTCGAAATTATCGGGGAAAAAACTAAATTTTTCCGACCGCCTTTCATTGACGTAAGCCAGACTATGTATGACACAATTGATATTCCGTTTATATGCGGAATAGACTGTCAGGACTATATGGAAAATGTCACTGCTCAGGAACGTGCAGACTATATTCTCAACGGCGCAAAGGACGGTATAATTGTATTGCTTCACGATGCGGCAGGAAATACTCAGACTGTTGAAGCCCTTAAAATTGTAATGCCTGAACTTGTCGGACAGGGATACGAGTTTGTAACTTTGACTGAACTCTTTGAACGTCAGGGGGAAACTCCTAAAGACAATACAATATATACGCAGGTTGCAAAATACCCTTGTGGTAACTATTCGGCATACAGCAGTGTCTTTAACGGAGAAGTCGAAGGCGATACAAGCTGGTCGGGGTGGAGTGATACGGCAGTCCTTGATGCTGAGGAACTGAAAAAACTTGGAGACAGTTATGCGATAGAAGTTGAATACAACTGTTCCAATCCACCTGTAATTGCATTGCAGAAATGGTCAGGGACTCCGATATGGCAGTCGATACAGCCGTTTTACTCCAACGGCGAAAAAGCTTGTTTTCTTGCGGAAGATATTATTTCCGTCCTTGAATCCCTTGAAGTTGATTATACAGACCTTGACAGAATAGCCGTCAGACCTTTTATGAATAATATGAAGATGTACAGCGTGAATATTCTTGTAAAGAACAGCGGAAATTCTGAAACAGTAAAAAGTGACGTTAATGCTGACGGAGTTTTCAGTGTGGCAGACCTTGTGAGTATGCAGAAATTCCTGCTTGACGGCACTGCCCTTGCGGACTGGAAAGCAGGAGACTTGGACGGTAATAATAAAACTGATATATTTGATTTGGTGATTATGCGCAAGGAGATTATAAGAGTTTCAATAAAGTGATGTCCCATTGTTAAAGCCCCTGATTTTATGGCAAATCAGGGGCTTTTCTGCGTTTAAGGAAGAGAAAGTTTACGCAGAATAATACATGGATATGTACAGCTTTATTTTATTGTGGATTCATAGTTGTATCTGTCGATTTTCTGGGTTACACATTCATTGAACATACTGTCCAGGTCATTATAGCCCTTGTAATTATAGAAAATGGCGATTAAATCATAATAACCGTAGTCGCTTTCAATAGTGTTGCTTGTAAGTGCGCCGTTACTCAAATCAACTGAACATGTACCGTCCGGCAGGAATACAATGTCAGAATAACGATAGAATGTATAATATTCTTCTGTACCGGTTTCCTGAGTCTGACCATCACCGTGTCTTTTGAGACCTGTTACATTGGCTGACATCTTGTAAACAAGATATAACTCATTATAAGGTGACTGAGGCATTCCGTCTTTTGAAGTAAGAAAGTATAGTTATTCTACTTAAAAATAGAATATTAAGAATCTCTAAAGACATAATAAAT
>CAMWRL010000245.1 GCA_947176685.1 uncultured Ruminococcus sp.
GCACTGTTCAGAAAACGATATTTTCCGCTTTCGCTGTAACAGAACTGCGAATATGCAAAAAGCTGCGTCGAACTCAAAAACTGACTGTTTATTTTTCTTGCGCCCTTTACGGTAAGCTCTATAACACCGTTTTCCGCTGTAAGAACGTCAATAAATTTACCGTGTTCACCGACGTTTTTTTCTTTCAGCACAATACCTTTAATAGTTATCATTTTTCAGACAATCCGAAACTTCTTATTAAGTTTTCACGGTTGCGCCAGTCTTCCTTGACCTTTACCCAGCATTTAAGGTTGACCTGTATCTGGAAAAAGTCCTCCAGTTCAAGCCTTGCCATAGTGGACGCTTTTTTCAGCATAGCACCGCCCTTGCCGATTATAATTCCCTTGTGGGATTCTTTTTCGCAGTATATGACAGCCGAAATATCCAATATATCTTTATCGTCACGTTCGGACATCTGCTCAACTCCGACTGCTATTCCGTGCGGCACTTCGTCCTTTAAAAGCGTGAGAAGTTTTTCCCTTATCATCTCTCCTGCAAGTACCTTTTCGGGCTGGTCGGTAATCATATCGTCAGGAAAATAATGAACGGATTCTTCCGAAAGGTTTATTATTTCGTCAATCACTATATCAATGCCGTTTCCCTGTGTAACGCTTACCGGAATTACTGCCTGAAAATCTATCATTCCCGTCAGCGAAGCTATTACCGGAGCGAGTTCATCCATACTTTTCAGTAGGTCTATTTTATTCAGAATCAGTATTACAGGTATTTTTGAAGCATTGAGGGACTTCAGCAAATTTATTTCCTGTTCATTGATTTTTCTGGTGCAGTCCATAATGAAAAGCACCGCATCAATGTCGCTTACAGACTCCTTTACAGTATTAATCATATGTTCGCTGAGTTTGTTGACAGGCTTATGCAGTCCGGGAGTATCGAAAAACACAAGCTGAACGTCCTCAATATTTTTGATTCCGGTAATGCGTGTGCGTGTAGTCTGAGGCTTGCTGCTGACAGAGGCTATCTTTTCGCCAACTATGGCGTTGAGCAGTGAAGATTTTCCGGCATTTGTACGTCCGGCAATAGTTATGAATGCAGTTCTTGACATCAGTCGTTGTCCTCCTGCACTATAAACGTAGCGTCTCTGGAAATACCCAGTTTTTCAAGTACGGACTCTTCTTTTTCACGCATAATTCTCTGGTCAAGCTGACTGGTTTCGTGGTCGTAGCCGAGAAGATGCAGCATTGAATGCACTGTCAGGAAACCGACTTCACGTTCCAGTGAGTGTCCGTAATTCTGAGCCTGTTTTACAGCGGTTTCAAGGGAAATAACCACATCACCGAGCTGTACGGCATTTGTTTCCGGATTGACTTCAACAGTGCCGTCCTCACTTGTGAGAGGGAAAGAAAGCACATCTGTAACACTGTCCTTGTTGCGGTAGATGTTGTTAAGATTTCTGATTTCCTCGTTGCTTACGAACGATACACTTACTTCTGCGTCCTTGCCGAACTTTTCGGTAGCAAGTACCGCCTGACAGCATCTTCTTATAAGAAGTCTGATTCCGACCGGTACTTTCACCTCTGTCTGATTATTCTTTACGTAAACTTTTAATTTAGCCATGATTTTTCATTCTCCCTTCATTGTACTTTTCGTATGCCTTAATAATGTCCTGTACAAGTTTATGGCGTACTACATCTTTTTCAGTAAATCTGTGGATTGCTATATCGTCTATGCCCTGCAAAATCTTTACAGCCTCAACCAGTCCGGACTTTTTTGTATCCGGCAAATCTATTTGAGTTATATCGCCGGTAATTACCATACGGCTTTCGTTTCCCAGACGTGTCAGAAACATCTTAATCTGTTCGGAAGTTGTATTCTGCGCTTCGTCAAGTATTATAAACGCTTCGTCAAGAGTTCTGCCCCTCATATAGGCAAGCGGCGCAACTTCAATGATACCTTTTTCCATATACCGTGCGAAGCTTTCCGCACCGAACATATCAAACAATGCATCATAAAGCGGTCTGAGGTACGGGTCAACTTTGTCCTGCATATCGCCGGGAAGAAATCCCAGTTTTTCGCCTGCCTCGACTGCCGGTCGTGTCAGTATTATTTTCCGCACCTTATGTTCACGGAAAGCCCTTACCGCCATTGCAACAGCAAGATATGTCTTGCCTGTTCCGGCAGGACCCACGCCAAGCACTATAGTATTGTCCTTTATCATATCAACGTAACGTTTTTGTCCGACTGTTCTCGCTCTGAGAATTTTTCCCGAAGCCGTAAGGCATATGCCATCGCCTTTTAGTTCCTCAAGCTGTTCGGAAACTCCGTCCGTCACCATAGAAGTCACATAACGTATTGTATGTTCACTGAGGTGCTGTCCGTTTCCGGACATTTTCATCAAAATTTTTACAGCTTTTTCTGCCTCGGAAACATTCTTTTTATCACCGATTATTTTCACAACACCGTCACGGCTGACTATTCTGACGTTGTATTCTTTCCGGATACGTGTTATATTGCCGTCAAGCTGTCCGAAAAGCTCGGCAAGCTGTTCCTGACTGTCAGCCGGAATAATTTTTTCTGTCATATAAAGCCTCCGTTTCTGCTACTGTTCCGGAAAAGCTCCGGCGGCGGCAAGTGAAGCGTTTGAATAAGCGGAATCTCCGGTAATTTCCATAATAACGCCGATATTTTCAGGAAAAATAATCTCCTGCTGTTCCGACTCAAGTTCCAGTTCCATAACAGCGAGCTTGTCCGAAAACGGATAAACATCAAGTTCAAAAAGCTGTCCGCAGTAGTCAAAACAATATCTTGTCTTTTCGACAGGTGAGCAGTCTGCACG
>CAMWRL010000246.1 GCA_947176685.1 uncultured Ruminococcus sp.
ACCTATATAAAAGAAATTTTTTTAAAAAAGGTTTTTATAAATAGCCGATTATGTACCCCTTTTTTTCATTAAGTATCCCTGAATTATTATTTTATAAGATTATGCTTTTCGAGTTTTTCCTTTAAAACTGCCTTGTGGTCGTCAGTTATATCACATAACGGCATACGGCACGAACCAACATCAACGCCCATCATATTGACAGCCTCTTTTACCGGAATCGGGTTTACTTCAATAAAGAGAGCGTTTATAAGGTCGAGATATTCAAGCTGTAACTTGGTAGCTTCTGCGAAATTGTTATCCAGACAGTACTGTACCATATCGTGCATCTGTTTCGGGATAACGTGCGAAGCAACTGATATAACGCCCTTTGCGCCAAGCGACATCAACGGTACTACCATATCATCGTTGCCGCTGTATACGTCTATAACATCACCGCATTCAGCAATGAGCTTTGCGGCATAACTGATATTTCCGCTTGCCTCCTTGACAGCGACAATATTCTTATGTTCAGCAAGTTTCTTTATTGTGCCGACTTCCATAGCCATACCGGTTCTTCCGGGAATGTTGTACAGAACTATCGGAATATTAACAGCATCTGCAATCGCATTGAAATGCATTATAAGACCTTTCTGAGTAGCCTTGTTGTAGTATGGAGTAACCAGCAGTAATGCATCTGCTCCGACTTTTTCAGCTTCCTTTGAAAGTTCAACGGCGTACTTTGTGTCATTGCTTCCCGTGCCTGCAATAACCGGTACTCTGCCTGCTGTCTTTTCAACGGCGTAACGGATACATTCAATATGTTCCTCGTCTGTCATTGTCGAAGCTTCTCCGGTAGTACCGCAAATGATTATTGCGTCAGTACTGTTTGCAATCTGGTTGTCAATGAGTTCGCCCAGACGGTCGTAATTTACTGAGCCGTCAGCATTGAACGGCGTGATAATTGCGATGCCTGCTCCGGTAAAAATAGTATTTTTCATTAATAACACTCCTTTCAGTGTCTAAAAAATTTTTTCAGAATAATGATTCGTCAAGCGTGTAAACCTGCCAGTCTGTTTCAGGAAACAACCCGTGAGACTTATAGAATCCTGCTGAATTTTCGTTCCAGACGGCACATTTCAGTTCAATCTGTCCGCAGTCGTTGGCGGAGGCGGTTTTCTTTGCAGTATCAAGAAGCTTTCCGCCGATTCCGCAGCCCCTGTACTTTTCACGGATGTAAAGGTCTTCAATGTAGAAAATCTTCCTGCCCGTGAAAGTCGTATACTTATAGAAAGCGTTCATAACGCCGGCGGGCTGACCGTCAGCATACGCCGTGAAACTCATCAATATACCTGTTTTAATAAGTTCACGGAAACGCTCCGCCGTCATTGTAAAAATATCAAGTGCGTTGTGATGTTCCATAAGCTCCCGTGTAAGTCCGTAAGCTGTTGTAATATCGTCTGTGCTTTTTATTTCAACGGTCATCAGTCAAAGTAACCCTTTGCAGCAAGGAGTTCAGCAAGCAGTACGCCGCCACCTGCCGCACCTCTGAGGGTATTATGTGACAGACATACAAACTTATAGTCAAATTGTGTATCTTCTCTCAGACGACCTGTTGAAACTGCCATACCGTTTTCAAGGTTTCTGTCAAGTTTAGCCTGCGGTCTGCTGTCGTCCTCAAAGTAGTGTATAAACTGCTTCGGTGCTGACGGGAGTTCAAGTTCCTGCGGTACGCCTTTGAAGTCTGCCCACAGCTGAAGTATTTCCTCTTTTGAGGGCTTCTGCTCAAAACTTACGAAAACAGCGGCAGTGTGACCGTCCGAAACAGGTACTCTTAAACACTGGGTTGTGATTGACGGTGCAGAAGCCTTTACAATTTCGTTGCCCTCAATAGTACCCCATACTTTGAGAGGTTCTTGTTCGGACTTTTCTTCTTCTCCGCCGATGTACGGAATCAGGTTATCAACCATTTCAGGCCACGTTTCAAAGTTCTTTCCTGCTCCTGAAATTGCCTGATACGTACATGCAAGTACGTTTTTAAGTCCGAACTTCCTTAACGGGTGAAGTGCCGGAACATAACTTTGTATTGAGCAGTTGGACTTTACAGCTATAAAGCCCCTTTTAGTACCTAAACGTTCTCTTTGTGCCTTGATGATTTCGATATGGTCGGGATTGATTTCCGGCACTACCATAGGAACGTCCGGTGTAAATCTATGCGCTGAGTTATTGGAAACTATCGGGCATTCTGCCTTGGCGTAAGCTTCCTCAAGAGCCTTGATTTCGTCTTTCTTCATATCAACTGCACAGAAACAGAAATCTACCATTCCGGCGATTTTTTCAATATCTGACGTTGCGTCAAGAAGTACCATATCTTTCATTGATTCCGGCATAGGTACTGCCATTTTCCAGCGGTTTCCGGCGACTTCCTGATAAGTCTTTCCTGCGCTTCTCGGTGAAGCCGCAAGAACCTTTACATTAAACCACGGGTGATTTTCAAGCAGAGTGGCGAATCTCTGACCTACCATACCCGTTGCACCTATGATACCAACGTTATACTGTTTCATAAAAAAACATCTCCTTGTAAATTTTTACAAAAATAATAAAAACCTGTTGCAAACAGGTTCACCATACGTTATAATAGAAATACTGGCATACAAAAATTCATATGCGATAGCTCTCCATCATTATATGATGACAGTCAAAAACCTGTTAAGCCATTGACCAGAACTGAATTTACCAGAGACAGTTCTTCGGCGGTTTCACCTTTCGCTGAATACCATAGGACTGGTTATCCGGTATTCAGGTACTGATTTTAACCGCACCTCTACCTTGTCTATAAT
>CAMWRL010000247.1 GCA_947176685.1 uncultured Ruminococcus sp.
TGAATATAATGTAAATGATGCTGTTCTGATTCAGAAATTCATTCTCGGACAGATAAAGGAATTTCCGGTAGCTGAAAAGGTAGTTGACAACGCCGCTATGGAAAAAATCTTTTCTTCTGTAACTCCGGCAGGCAGTTATAAGACATCAGGCGAAAACAATCCGCTTTATACACAGAGATTTGGCGCAGACCCCGGCGTTATGGAATATGACGGCAGAGTTTACGTTTATATGACAAATGATGCATTTGAGTACGATTCAAACGGCACTTTAAAGGAAAACTCATATGATGTACAGACTATCAACTGCATTTCATCGGCTGACCTTGTAAACTGGACAGATCACGGTGCAATTCCTGCGGCAGGCTCAAACGGTGCGGCTAAATGGGCATGGGCATCATGGGCTCCGGCTCCGGCTCACAAGACTATTAACGGTAAAGAAAAATTCTTCCTTTATTTCGCAAACAGTGCAGGCGGTATCGCAGTTCTTACTTCTGACAGTCCGACAGGTCCGTGGACTGACCCTATCGGCGGTCCTATCGTTTCAGGTTCTTCACCTAACTGCTCAGATGTAGTTTGGATGTTCGACCCTGCTGTACTGGTAGATGATGATGGCTCTGCTTATCTCTACTTCGGCGGCGGTGTTCCTGAAGGAAAAACAGCAAATCCGAAAACATCAAGAGTTGTAAAACTCAGCGATGATATGATTCACATTGACGGTGTTCCTCAGACAATTGACGCTCCGTATATCTTTGAAGATTCCGGCATCAACAAAATCAACGGAAAATATTACTACTCATACTGCACCAACTGGAATACAGGCGGTAATCCCTATGGTTTCAATAATGCAGAAATCGCCTACATGGTAAGTGACAGCCCTATGGGACCGTTCACCTACAGCGGTATTGTTATGGAAAATCCGGGCGCACTTGGCGGCGGCGGTAATAATCACCACTTTATGTGTACACTCAACAATAAGCTCTATATGTTCTATCATGCACGTTGTGTAGAGGATAAGATGGGAGTCCACCTTAACTACAGAAGTCCTATGGTTAATGAGGTTAATGTTTCAACTGACGGTTCTATTAAGGTTAAACCCACTATGGCAGGCGTTTCCCAGATTAAGAAACTTAATCCTTATTCAAAGGTTCAGGCTGAAACAATGTCAAATCAGTCAAATAACATTTCTGTAAACGGTCTGGGCGATACTACCGTACACGGTACAAAGGGCAGTTGGATTTCAGTAAACGGCGTTGACTTCTCAAACGGCGCAAAAAATCTTACAGTCAAGGCATCATCAACAAACGGCGGTGTTATAAAAGTCTGCAAGGGCGATGCTAAAGGCGAAGCAGTTGCATATGTTGAAGTTCCGTCCGGAATGTCAGAAGTGAAAGTACCGGTTACTGGTGCGCTTTCCGGAAGTAGCGACCTTACATTCGTATTCAGCGGAGATATTGACTTTGATTACTGGTATTTTTCATAAAGTAGTTTCATAAATATAATGATAAAAAAATCACGGCAGTTCAACAAACTGTCGTGATTTTATTTTGTTTCAGAAACCTTCCGTACCGAGTTCCCTGGCGTTGGCGATACGATACTTGTCCATAAGGTCTATACAGCCCTCAACGTCTGTTTTCCCCTGAAAAAGCTGTAAAACTGCTTCGCCGACATCATTTTGTCTGTAGCCGGTTATTTTAAGTCGGGTGGTAGATGCACGCTGGTGAGCTTTTATGGAAACTTCGGCATTCGTCACCATTCTGGACTGTATATTAGTGGTTTGATGTTTAAAGCATTTTACTGTTGAAACGTCCTCGAATGCTATGTTATAGTTTTCGGGTGATGCGCAGAAATCAAGAAATTCAAGTGCCATATCAAGACGGGGACTGTTTTTATTTACCATAAGCATATTCATGTTGCCGCCCTCATAAGTACCCATATTGTCCGTATTCATGAATATCGGCATCAATTCAAAATCGTCACGGGAATACTTTCCGTTTTCCCTGAAGTCCGTATCAAACCACGTATCCCATACAAAAAGTAATACTGATTCACCGTTTTTCAGAGCCGGAGCTATATCGTCCCATGAAACTTCGGCATAATTGGAATTGAACCAGCCTTTTTCTGCGGCTTTTTCAAACCATGTTATCATATCCCATACTTCCGGTATGTCGGAGTAGGTTATTTCGTTTCTGTTGAGTTTGTCCAGTAAGTCGGGGTTGTCGGCAAAAATCGGGTCAAGTCCGAACTGAAACATCCAGTTGCAGTCGTTTGATGACCAGTAAAGCGGAGTATAACCGACTGTTTTGAGTGCATCGCACAATGCGTCAAATTCTGCCTGAGTTGTAGCAGGTCGAAGACCTAAACTGTCAAGTATTTTCTTGTTGTAGTAACAGCCCGACAGAGAGTTTTCCCAGAACGGCAGACCAATTACATTTCCGTCACGGTCAAGACAGTTGACTTTTATGCTGTCTGTGAGTTCGTCAACCCATTTTTCATTGTTCATATAGTAAAAGTTTTTTTGAATATCAAGTTCTTCCAGACCGGAGCCGTTGTAATCAAAAAACAAGTCCGGAGTATCGCCACCGGAAAACGCTTCTGCTGATTTCTGGTCAAATTCAGCATTTTCAACGATAATAGGTTTGATTTTATTTCCCGTACCGGACTCATAAAGGTCAATTATTTTTTGTATGTTTATTTTTTCCGAGTCGCTTTTCTTCATAAACAGCGTAAGGGTATCAGAATCGTCAAAATCGATATTGATA
>CAMWRL010000248.1 GCA_947176685.1 uncultured Ruminococcus sp.
TTCTAACCTCAGACGGGCGTTTGAACAAGTCAAAAATTTCGGCGACAATATGATTTTGCTGACAGAAACTACTATAACCGAAACTCAGGACGCTTTGATAAAAGGCGGCGTTCCGGCTTTCGGCAACGCTGAAAGCATCATACAGGAAGACCTTCCGGAAAAACCCGTCTACGAACCTACCGATTACCTATATGACGGTGCAGGACAGGAAAGGCATTTTGACGACTCTTACGATTATGAAGACTCATCTGTTTATGAAAATCTTACTGATATGAATATGATTGACGATGATGATGACTTCGACCTGTCCGGACTTGTCCGCAATGCACGTATTGCCGGAAGCGGCGGCATAAACCTCAAAGCCCTTGACAAACAGGCAGAGGAATTTATGGGCAGTATGAAAAAGTCCAGTAATGACGAAATCTCCGTACAGGACGAATCTCCGAAAGATAAGCCGTCCGGAAAAGATAATAAAAAATCCAAAAACATAGACCTTGCGACACTGGCGGCTCAGGCGGCTGAACTTGACGATACGCCGTCCAAAAAAGACAGCAAGAAGTCCAAGAACATAGACCTTGCGGCACTGGCAGCACAAGCCGCTGAACTTGATGATACACCTAAAAAAAATAACAAGAAGTCCAAGAACATAGACCTTGCGGCACTGGCGGCGCAGGCAGCGGCACTTGACGACTGATAAAAAGGAGTTTATAAATGAACGAAATAATTATTGTAAAACCAGAAAAATGCGTGGGCTGTAACGCTTGTGTAAGAAACTGTCCTGCACCGGAAGCCAATATCACTAAAATTCTTGAAGATGGACGCTTTGTTACAACAGTAAACCCAGACCGCTGTATTACCTGCGGCGAATGCGTAAGAACCTGCAACCACGGCGCAAGAGACTTTATTGACGATACCGAAGAATGTATGTCCAATATCTCAAGACAGAAAATTATTGTCCTTGTCGCACCCGCTATAAAGTCCGTATTTCCGGACAGATGGAAAGGCATTCTTGACTGGTTCAGAAAAAAAGGCTGTATCATATATGACGTTTCTCTTGGTGCGGACATATGTACATGGGCGCATCTCCGTGCAATCGAAATGGGCAAGGTCGGAAATCTAATCACTCAGCCGTGCGCCGCTATCGTAAAGTATATCGAAATCTATCAGCCCCGTCTTCTCCGTAACCTTGCACCAATTCATAGTCCCATTTCGTGTGCGGTCACATATATCAGAAAATATATGAACCAGTCCAATCCTATTGCTGTTCTTTCTCCCTGTATCGCAAAGAAAACTGAATTTAAGGAAACCGGACTTGTAAAATATAACATAACTTTCCAGAAACTCAGCGAATACTTCGAGAAAAATGACATAAAAATCCCTTTCAACTCCATACACGACTTTGAATATCAGTTTGATGACCAGCAAGGTCAGGTCGGTGCTATATACCCCCGTCCGGGCGGACTCCGTGACAACCTCTGGTTACATAATCCGGACATCAATATTACTACTTCCGAAGGCGTTCACAAGGTTTATCCGGAGCTTGATATGTACGCAAATATGCCCGAACACAAACACCCTGAAGTCTTTGATGTTCTGTCGTGCGAGTTCGGCTGTAACGTGGGTCCTGCATCAGGCACAAAACAAACGGTATTTGACGTTATGGCTACTATGCGTGAAGTAGAAAAAGAAGCCAAAAAACGCCGTAAAACTACAGGTCCGTTCAGATTCGGCGAAGATAAGCTTTTCAAGAAATTTGACGAAGAACTTGATATAGCCGACTTTATGAGAAACTATACACCTATGAATCCGTCTCCGATTCCGACCGGAAAACAGCTTGACGCAGTATTTGAAATGATGGGCAAGCATACCGAAGCTGACCGTAATTACAACTGCCACGCCTGCGGATACCGTTCCTGCCGTGAAATGGCTATTGCTATATGCCGTGGTCTGAATACTCCGGAAAACTGTATCGTACACGCTAAGTCAGTGCTTCTTGCAAGACATAGTGAACTTTCTTCACAACACGAAAAACTTGCCGAAATAGCCAGCGAATGTCTGGAACTCTCCGACAGACTCAAAAACGATATAAAACAGATTACTGACAATGTTGATGTCATTGACGAATCAACCTCAAAGACCAGTCAGAAAGCTGGTCAGGTCAACAGTCTGCTCAACAACGTTATTACTTTCTGCGAAAACAGCGAGGTTATGGACGCCGACAGCGTTCAGCAGATGATTTCAATTCTCCAGACTACTATAAAGGCGTTCAGCGCATTGAACGACAACGTAAACACTACAAACACAAGTACAAATATCATAAATAATTCTATTTCCGAAATCACCAGTCTTATTGACGAAATAAATATCACTCTCCACAAGACAGAGGGCAAATAAAAAAATCTACGGACATTAAATAAGAGAGGTGATGTTATGCCATTCAAATATAAAAAACCATCTATGAAAATATTTGGAGTAACTATTAGAAAAAACAAAAAAGGGTATAGTGTATCCGGAAAAACCTTATTAGGTGGAAAAAGGACATACAATACTGCAACCGGAAAAACTACTACCACTTATAAAACCGGAATTAAGGGATTGTCATATCAAACTGTTAAAGAAGGCAAAAAAAAGAAATAAAAAATATGCGGACATTAAATTGTCCGCATTTTCTTTACAAGCCCGAATTTTTGTGATATAATTAAATTACTTTAAAAATAAGGAGAAGAAAAATG
>CAMWRL010000249.1 GCA_947176685.1 uncultured Ruminococcus sp.
AATATGCATAATTACTATGAACTGGAAAATAAAATCACAGACAAGGATTATTCAAAGCTTGGAATAGTAATTGTTGACCGCCAGAAAGAATTATTAAGTTTTATGTGGGGAATACCTTTTCTTGTTATCGGACTTATATTATTTAAAATTGCAGGTTCGGTGTTTTTCTATGTACCTGAAACGACAGACAAATGAGGATTTAAAATTATGTATGATGAAAAAATGGTAACGGTTTTACAGTCGGCTTTTCAGAATGCAGTATCTTCGCTGCGTAATGAACACAATGAAAACTTTTATTATTATGCTTTTATCTATGATGAATTACTAAGACCGTATATTTCGGTATTGTCTTATGAAGCTTATGAAAAATTACTGATTGAAAATGACATAACCCACGATAAAGACGGTTGGAAATGGTGTACTTTTGATTTTCCGTATTGTGATTATGGATATGACAAATTTTTCAAGGAAGTTGAAAATATGCTGCTTCAAAGAGAAAACACAATGTCAGATGATGAACTTTACGGCGTTGAATGGGACACAAGAATCGATTCTATGGAAGAAGCTTTGAAAAGACTTGATAAAGCCGGATTTTTCGGTACAGGCGAAATCCGTAAAAATATAATAATAAATGTTGAAGTTGCACCGCCCGACTGCAAAGAACGTCAGAGGGCAATACGTCTTAATCCGGAATCTTCACTGTTATCAGAATATCTTACATTCTGTGAAGATGAGGAAGAATAATTATTAAATTTATTTATAGTGAGGTAAAAATTATGAGTGAAAATTTTTTCTGTTCAGGAGTTGAAAAAGCTTCTCAGCGTTCGCTTTTCAACGCACTTGGAATGACAAAAGAGGAAATGAAACGTCCGCTTGTCGGAATAGTATCATCGTATAACGAAATAGTTCCCGGACATATGAATATAGACAAAATTGTTGAGGCTGTAAAACTCGGCGTTGCAATGAACGGTGGTACTCCGGTAGTATTTCCTGCGATAGCTGTCTGTGACGGTATAGCAATGGGTCATACTGGTATGAAGTATTCACTTGTTACCCGTGACCTTATCGCCGACTCAACCGAATGTATGGCACTTGCACATCATTTTGACGCACTTGTTATGGTTCCAAACTGTGATAAGAACGTTCCGGGACTGCTTATGGCGGCGGCACGTCTGAATATCCCGACTATCTTTGTAAGCGGAGGTCCTATGCTTGCCGGACACGTAAAGGGAAAGAAAACAAGTCTTTCAAGTATGTTTGAAGCAGTAGGCGCATATACTGCCGGAAAAATGACCCTTGAAGATGTTGAGGAATTTGAAAACAATGCATGTCCCACATGCGGCTCGTGTTCGGGAATGTACACCGCCAACTCAATGAACTGTCTTACAGAAGTACTCGGTATGGGACTTAAAGGCAACGGCACAATTCCGGCTGTATACTCAGAAAGAATAAAGCTTGCAAAAACTGCCGGAATGCAGGTTATGGAGCTTTACAGAAAGAATATCCGTCCGCTTGACATCATGACCGAAAAAGCATTCCATAACGCACTTACTGCGGACATGGCTTTAGGCTGTTCAACAAACAGTATGCTGCATCTTCCTGCAATCGCCAACGAATGCGGCATTGATATAAACCTTGACATAGCCAACGAAATCAGTGCTAAAACTCCGAATTTATGTCACCTTGCACCGGCAGGACATACCTATATGGAAGACCTCAATGAAGCAGGCGGCGTATACGCTGTACTGAATGAACTTTCAAAGAAAAATCTGATAAATCTTGACTGCATGACCTGTACCGGAAAGACAGTCGGTGAAAATATCTCCGGCTGCATAAACAAAGACCCTGAAACAATCCGTCCGGTTGAAAATCCCTACAGCGAAACAGGCGGTATAGCCGTACTGCGTGGAAACCTTGCGCCGGACAGATGCGTTGTAAAGAGAAGTGCAGTAGCTCCGGAAATGCTCGTTCACAAAGGACCGGCGAGAGTGTTCGACAGCGAAGAAGAAGCTATAAAAGTTATTTATGAGGGCGGTATAAAAGCCGGTGACGTTGTTGTAATCCGTTATGAAGGTCCTGCCGGAGGTCCTGGTATGCGTGAAATGCTTTCGCCGACTTCTGCAATACAGGGAGCAGGTCTCGGCTCAACGGTTGCACTTATCACGGACGGACGTTTCAGCGGTGCAACCCGTGGCGCAGCTATCGGACACGTTTCCCCAGAAGCTGTAAACGGCGGTACTATCGCTTACGTAAAGGACGGCGATATTATTTCTATTGATATTCCGAACTACAGCATTAATCTTGAAGTATCTGACGAGGAACTTGAAGAACGCAGAAAGACTATGCCTATCAAGAAAAAGGAAAATATTACAGGTTATCTTAAGCGTTATGCTTCTATGGTATCGTCTGCCGACAAGGGTGCTATAATCAACAGGAAATAAAAATATGAAAGACAAAGAACATTTGCCGGTATATGGCGTAGGACCGGTTATTGTAATTCCGCAGATAGTATTGACGGCAGTCGGAATTATTATATCAGCGTGCGGAGTTCTGGAGTACGGAAGAATAAATATTCTGAAAATACCATTTTTTGTTATCGGAATAATAATGATTGTTTCCGGTGCTTATATGTGGTATAGTGCAAACTATAAATCAAAGGTTTTTGACAATATAGTTGAAAACAGACTTGTGACTTCAGGAATATATTC
>CAMWRL010000250.1 GCA_947176685.1 uncultured Ruminococcus sp.
TCGTAGCCCATAAACTGCGACTGATACATCTGTGACTGTCCGTAAACCGGCATGCCGTTCTGGTCGTAGCCCATAAACTGCGACTGATACATCTGTGACTGTCCGTAAACCGGCATGCTGTTCTGGTCGTAGCCTATAATCTGCGGCTGATACATCTGCGGCTGTCCGTAAACCGGCATGCCGTTCTGGTCATAACCAATAATCTGCGGTGGACTTCCGTACATATCGTTATATGGCGGAGCCGGAAGCGGTACAGAATTATTGTCATACTCCGCATACGGTTCTGACAACAAAGGTTCTTCATCAAAAGAAACGGAATTATCAGAATTAATATTTTCGATTTGTCCGCCGAAGTCAAATTCTTCAAACAGATTTGTTCCGGACTGTCCGTCAAATTCTTCCGGACTTGTTTCGGGCTGTTCTGCGAATCCAAATTCTTCAAATGTACTGTTTAGTTCTTCTGACGTAAATAAATCCTGCGATACATACTGAGACTGGCTGTCATTTACAGATAAATATTCTTCTGTGCGATAACCATATCTGTCAATATCACTGCTGTTTACCTCCTGAGAATTTTCAAGACTAATGCCGCAATTTATGCAGTACTTTATTCCGGAAATATTGCTTGTTCTGCAAACAGGACACTCCATTTTAAAAACCCTCTTTCGTATAAACTTTCATATTTTATTATAGCATTATCAAAAACTTATTTCAAGGGATTTTTCCAAAATTGTGCAATTCAGTTATAAACACTGTCTGTTCTTTGTGCAACATTAACACCAGTCACAATAACGCCGCTTGTTTTCAGTACGGTATGCACAATTTTCTCTGATAAATCAAGTATAGTTATTCCGGAAAAAAATGATAATATATTTTTATTTTTTGTGTTTTTCCACAATCAGAAACAGTTTTATGCATAAAAATACAGCATTTTTACAAATATATGTAATAAAGTCTGTTTTTTTCTGTACAGATGTGTTATAATATAAAAAAACGTCAGAACAAGAGAAAAATCTTCGCCGGATTCTCCGGACAACGCCGTTTCAGATATATGGCAGATTGGAGTTTTTATATGTCTAAACCAAACCATTTAAGCAGAGAAAAAAGCATCCGCCGTACCAAAACGCTTTTTGAAATATTCCTTACTATATCAATCATAGGCGCAAGCGGATATATTATCAAAGGTATTGCAGAACGTTCACATACTGTCGGAGAGTCCCAGTACTACGCAATTCCCGAACCAGTCGAAGAAGAACCGGAACTCCCAGACCCCGACAAGGTTATTTATGAAACGCACAGCGTTCAGACAAAGGACAAGTTTCACGGTGACCTCATTCTTGTAAATGAGCATTACCGTTATTACAGCGGTGACGAAAAACTTGTCAGCATAAACGAACGCAACGCAGAAGAAGAACGTACACTTTTCAGGGCGGTTGACCCGAGCGACACCGACAAAATGATGATTGTTGACAAGGTTTACGAGCCTATGGCAAGTATGATTTTTGATTTCTATGATGCAACCGAAATTTCCAATATACTTATATACGGTGCTTACCGTTCAACAGAATTTCAGCAGTCGCTTTATGATGCGGATTTGCTTGAAACAGGTGCAGAAGAATCAACCCGTGTAGCAAAAGCCGGTCACAGCGAACACGAGTCCGGACTTGCTTTTGACCTCACGACTTTTCCCGACTACGACTATCAGGGACAGGGCGAATATGCGTGGTTCACGGAAAACTGCTATAAATATGGACTTATAGTGCGTTATCCGAAAGACAAGGAACAGATTACAAAAATCCAGTATGAACCATGGCACTTCCGGTACGTGGGATTTCCGCACGCCTACTATATGACTAAAAATGACCTTTGCCTTGAAGAATACATCAATATGGTAATTACTCAGTATCATTATCAGGCAGACCAGCATCTGGAGTTTACGGACGACAACGGCAATGAATATGAAGTGTATTTTGTATTGTCGGACGATTCTTCGGATATGACAACGATTCCCGTACCAACCGGAAAGAAGTTTGAGGTTTCCGGCACTAACGTAAACGGCTTTATAGTTACCGTGTACAAGAATGAAGAAATCACAACGCCTGCTGTAACGACTGTTTCCGGAACAGAAACCACTACTGAAACTACTACCGAAACCACAACAGAGTAACACAAAAATATAATACTATAAGGCAGATTTTTTATTGAATCTGCCTTTTTTTACTGAACAGCAAAAATTTCACTAAATTTTCACTAAATTATCACGAGTTTTTTTTTGTACAATTGTTCTATTATGATTTCAAGGAGGAAAATTTTATGAAAAACAAGATTTTAGCCGGCATTATGGCATTGTGCCTTGTCGGCAGCGTGGTGGTTATTCCGGAAAGTATAACTTCGCTTGTATCAATAACGGCAAACGCTGACAGCACTTACAATGATTTTAAATATGTACTCAACACGGACAAGACGGCTGTTAAAATCACAAAATATACCGGCTTGGACGCAGAGGTTGTTATTCCGGCGGAAATTGACGGTCTTCCCGTAACATATATCGGGGATGATGCTTTTAAGAATAACAAAGGGCTGGCATCTGTTGTTATTCCCGACAGCGTTACTGTTATTGGCTGGGGTTCATTTAGTGATTGTACTGCACTCACTTCTGTAA
>CAMWRL010000251.1 GCA_947176685.1 uncultured Ruminococcus sp.
GCATAATACAGCGGTTTGATGCCAAAAAAGTCCCGTGCGCCGAAAAGTTCCTTTTTATTTTTGTCCCATATCACAAAGGAAAACATTCCCCTCAGTCTGTCGGGAAGCTTTTCACGGTATTCTTCGTAACCGTGTATGAGTACTTCGGTATCGGTATTCGTCCGGAAAACGTGACCTTTGCTGACAAGTTCCTGACGGATTTCGGCATAGTTGTAAATTTCGCCGTTGAAGACGATAACTAACGACTTATCCTCATTGAAAATAGGCTGGTCGCCCTGAGAGCTTACGTCAATGATACTTAGACGGCGATGACCCAAAGCTATTCCCGCATCAATATACTTACCTTCGGCATCAGGACCTCTGTGTCTGATTCTGTCCATCATTTTACCTAAAACGGCGTTTGAATTATCAATATCGTTTGTAAAACCTACAATTCCGCACATATATTTCAACTCACAATACTATAATTTTAAAACAGAAAAAAATTCCTGCCTTAAATATTATACTACATTTAAAAGGTCTTTGCAACATGGATTGAAAATTTTTTCATATTTTCTGATATATAGTCATATGCAAACCCAAAATTATTTACAGAATACCCCTTGACAAATGCTGAAAAAAATGTTATAGTTAATAAGCAGTGTACAGTTGTTCACCGCTGACGGACGATTCACACAATCAGGAACGTTTTACAGAGGTGCATTCAAATGAAAAAAACGCTTATTGTTGCCGATGCTGATATTTTACCGGAAGTTTTCACAAAAGTGCTTGAAGTAAAAAGGCTCATAGTCTGCAAGGATGAAAAAAGCCTTGCTTCTGCGTGTAAGAGGGTCGGCATATCCCGCAGTGCATACTATAAATATAAGGATTCCGTCTTTTCATATGAGGAACTTTTTAACCGTAAAATCGTAAATATGTATCTTCTTCTTACTGACAGTCCCGGAGTACTTTCAAATGCACTTGCATTTCTTCACAGCCTTCAGGCAAATATACTTACTGTCAACCAGAGTATACCCGTTGACGGTGCGGCAGCGGTAAATATTTCCCTGCGCCTCACTGACGGCGGCGACAAAGAGCTTGAGGGGCTTAATTCTATCAGAGAACTTGACGGCGTTCTTGAAATAAGAATCTTGTCCGCTGAGTGAAATCAAAAAATCCGGAGGTATTATAAAAATGAAAAAATTCGCAGTTTTAGGACACGGCGTTGTAGGTTCGGGCGTTGTGGAACTCTTCTATAAGAACAAGGCTAATATAGAAAAACACGCCGGTTCTGAAATGGACGTCAAATATATTCTTGACCTGAGAGACTTCCCCGACTCTCCCTACAAGGAAAAGTTTACAAAGAATTTCGACGACATTCTTAATGACGACGAAGTTACAGTAGTTGCCGAATGTATGGGCGGTGTTGAACCGGCTTTCACGTTTACCAAAAAGCTTCTTGAAAAAGGCAAGAGCGTTTCAACTTCCAACAAAGAACTGGTTGCCAAAAAGGGCGATATACTTCTGAAAACCGCAAGAGAGCATAATTGCAACTTTTTCTTTGAAGCAAGTGTTGGCGGTGCTATTCCGATAATCAGACCGCTTCACCGCTGTCTTGCCGCTAATGATATAACTAAGGTTTCTGGTATTCTCAACGGTACTACAAACTTCATTCTTACTAAAATGTACAACGACAATATGCCGTTTGATGAAGCACTTGCGCTTGCCCAAAGTCTTGGCTACGCCGAAAAAGACCCGACGGCTGACGTTGAGGGTCACGACGCCTGCCGTAAAATCTGTATTATTTCTTCGCTTGTTTTCGGAAAACACGTTTATCCGGACAGCGTTTCAACAAAGGGTATTTCAGATATTCAGTTATATGACGTTTCCTCTGCCGATATGCTCGGTTATTCCATAAAACTTATCGCTTCTGTCAGCAGAAGCGACAACGGAAAAATCCTTCCTGTTGTTATGCCTATGCTTGTGCCGTCCGACAACATCATTGCCGGAGTAAGTGACGTTTTCAATGCAGTACTTGTTTACGGCGACGGCATTGACCAAACAATGTTTTACGGCAGAGGTGCAGGAAAACTTCCTACAGCAAGCGCAGTACTTGGTGACGTTATCGAATCCGCCAAGCATAATGTAACAGTGTTCTCGCAGTCGTGGGATTCCGCTGAAGATGATTCATTCGTTGATACGGTTGATAACTTCAAAGCTCATTGGTATTTCCGCACACCGTCCGAAAATACTCCGACTACCGGAATCAGCGATACTTATGACGTCCACGAAGACGGCAGTGAATATGCGTTTGTAACTGATGAAGTACTTACTTTTGCGCAAGCCAGAAATATTGCGACAGAATTAAATGCATTAGCAATAATACCCGTCCTCGACTGATAAAACAGGCAAAGGACAAATATAAACAGCACGGACTATAAGCCCGTGCTGTATTTTTTACTCAAAAGAGTCAAGGTCGATGTCTGCCAAAAGTTCCCTGAGCGAAACCAGTTCGTCCGCTGTAAGAGTAACACCCTTGCCCATTCTGGAGTGGTCGGGAGACCATTCACGAATATCGTACTTCGGGTCGTGGTCGTTCCAGCTTACAAGGTTGATTTCCTTAGTCCAACCCTTGGCATTTT
>CAMWRL010000252.1 GCA_947176685.1 uncultured Ruminococcus sp.
CATCAACACTGTATATCAGTTCAAAAAGTGTACCGAAGTTTGTAGTTTTTACACGGCGGAGTTTATGGAAGTTTGTATATTTATTGAGAACCGGTTCAAATACGCCCTGATAGTCAAGGTTTTCCGGAATTGTTATTTTAAGCGTCATATGACTGCTCTTTGAACCGCCGAAATTAACTTCGTTCAGCACGAAAAGTACAGCTCCCAACGTCACAAAGAAAACTATCGCAAATCCGATATAACCGATTCCGCAAGCCGTACCCGTTGCCATTGCAAAAAATATGTAAGCTATGTCTTTCGGGTCACCGGCAACGCTTCGGAAACGCACCAGCGTAAACGCTCCTGCAATACTCAACGCTCCGGCGGGGGTGTTTACAACCAGAAGTATCAGCGATACTATTGTGGGAAGCATTATCATTGTGAATATATAACTCTGGGAATAGCCTTCCTTGCGGTGAGTAATCATATATATGATACTTATAAGAAATCCCAGCAGTGCGGCAGTTCCTACGCAGGAAAAAAATTCTCCTGCCGAAAGACCGTCCGCTGTATTGAGTACGTTTCCAAAAAATCCATTGTCAAACATTTCCTTACACGCTCCTGTTCAAAAGTATATTATTTTTCATCTGAATATTAATCGGCATAACCTGACGTTCAATACCGCCGGACTTCACGAAATCTTCATAAGCCCTGCCGTATTTTGAAAAACTCGTCTTATATATTCCGAGTTCAGAAAGCTTTGCTATAAGCCATTCCGGAACAGCATTTCCGACCTTAACTTCCATAAGTCTCTGGTCTGCCCGCAAGAGATAGTTTCCATAGCTCTCATAGTCCAGTCCCAAATCATAACGGCGTTCGGTAAGTTTTCTGTCGAAAGTCAACCGGAAATCCTTGTCATCCTTGCCGAAGAACGCCTCACGCTGATAACTTATGTACTGTTTCGGCGTAACGGGGTACATATCCAGAAATGCGTCAAGTTCTCTGAAAACCTGCTCCGTTATATATTTTTTTGATTCAGGCTTTCTGCGTGAACGAAAATATTCTTCCGATTCCGCAAGCGTCATTGATACACGGCGTTTTGTCACGATACCGCCAATTTTCTTTTTTATCTCCAGAAAAACCAAATCGTCCGGAGATGCCGGAGAGTAATAACTTCTCAGACGGATTTTTTCCTTGTAGTAAGGTTTTGCAAGTGATTCCCTTATAAGGTAGTCGTCCGGAGTATCATAATAGATATTATATATTCCGTACTCCTTTCCGCCAACGCAGAATTTATCAGGGTTCATATATATCTGCAATGTCTCCATAAGGTTTTCATACTGTTTCATATCAAGAAGAAACTTTATTTCCTTTCTTGCAAACGTATTTATTGCCATTTAATTCAGCTCCTTTTCGGTGTTGTGTTCCTGATTTGCTTATATTATATATTTCCAATCTTAAAATAACCTTAATTTTCTTAATAAAAAATTTTTTTCACCAAATTCACACTTTACATATTTGTCCGGATATGCTATAATTGACTGGTAATTATTTTTGGGAGGTATTTTTAATTGATTACTGTAAATGATGTAAGTGTACAGTTCGGAGGTTCTGTCCTTTTCAAAAACGTAAACCTTAAATTCACCAACGGCAACTGCTACGGCGTTATCGGTGCTAACGGTGCGGGCAAATCCACTTTTCTGCGTGTACTCTGCGGAGAGCTTGAACCGGCTTCCGGTGAAGTCGTTATCCCGAAAGAGGAGCGTTTAAGCGTTCTGAAACAGGACCACTTCGCATATGATGAGTATACTGTCCTTGATACCGTAATAATGGGCAACTCTCGTCTTTATGATATTATGCAGGAAAAAGACGCTTTATATGCAAAAGAGGATTTCACGGACGAGGACGGCGAAAAAGCTGCCGAACTTGAGGGAGAGTTTGCGGAACTCAACGGCTGGGAGGCTGAGTCCGATGCTTCAAAGCTTATTCAGGGTCTTGGACTGCCCGAAGATATTCTTTATTCGCAGATGTCGGGACTTTCAGGCAACGAAAAAGTAAAGGTTTTACTTGCGCAGGCACTGTTCGGCAATCCGGACATCATTCTTCTTGACGAACCTACAAACCATCTTGACATTGACGCTGTAAAGTGGCTGGAGGGTTTTCTTGCTGAATATTTCGGTACTGTAATAGTAGTATCGCACGACCGTCATTTTCTTAATAACGTCTGCACACACATAGTCGATATAGACTACAACAAAATAAAACTCTATGTCGGAAACTATGAATTCTGGTACGAGTCAAGCCAGATGATTCAGCGTATGATTAAACAGCAGAACAAAAAGAACGAGGAAAAAATAAAAGAGTTAAAAGAATTTATCGCACGTTTTTCAGCCAACAAATCAAAATCCAATCAAGCAACGTCACGCCGCAAGCTTATTGAAAAACTTACTGTTGAGGAACTTCCGGCATCAAGCAGACGTTATCCGTTTATCGGGTTCGATATGGACAGGGAGCTTGGCAAGGACATATTACAGGTTGACGGAATTTCAAAAACTGTTGACGGCGTTAAGCTTCTGAATAACGTAAGCTTCACACTCGGACGAAACGACAAAGTAGCGTT
>CAMWRL010000253.1 GCA_947176685.1 uncultured Ruminococcus sp.
GTTTCTGGGCGAAGATTTCGGATGACGACGAATCGCCGTGATTTATGAAAAACTTCCTCACACCGGAAACAGCTTCTGCCCATTTCATAAGACCGGCAGAATCTGCGTGACCGCTTACACCGGGTAACTGCTGGACTTTTGCGGAAACCGTGACCGTTTCACCGAAAAGCTTTACTTTTTTTGCTCCGTCAACAATGCTTCTGCCAAGAGTGTTTACAGCCTGATAACCCACAAAAAGTATAGTGTTTTCAGGTTTCCAGAGGTTGTGTTTGAGGTGATGTTTGATGCGTCCGGCTTCGCACATACCGCTTGCCGAAATTATAACTTTGGGTCTGTTATCGTCATTTATTGCACGGGAATCGTCACTTGTAAGCGTGCGTATAAGTCCGTCAAAAGTTATCGGGTTGATACCCTGCCGCACAAATGAAAGTGCCTCCTCGTCATAACAGCTTTCACGGTTGTTTATGAAAATGTCGGTAGCTTCGTTGGCAAGCGGACTGTCCACGTATACCGGAAAATCATCGTGATTTTTTATCAGACCGTCGGACTTTATCTGCCGTATGAAGTATAACATTTCCTGAGTTCTTCCCACTGCAAAGGACGGTATAATTACACTTCCGCCCTTGTCGAAAGTCTTTTGCAGTACGTCCGCAAGAGCCGTGACATAATCTGTCGGGCGGTCGTGTATGCGACTTCCATATGTCGACTCCATAACCACATAGTCGGCATTTTCAATATACTGAGGGTCACGGATAAGCGGCTGATTGGTGTTGCCTATGTCTCCGGAAAATACTATCCGGCGTGAAATGTCATTTTCTGTGAGGTCGATTATAACGCTTGCCGAACCCAGCAGATGTCCGGCATCTCTGAAAACAACCGTTATACCGTCACATATTTCAACCGGAGTTTCGTACGGGTGTGATACGAAAAGTTCGATAGCACCTATAGCTTCGTCCATAGTGTAAAGCGGCTGATATTCTTCGTCACCACGCCGGCGACCTTTACGGTTTTTCCATTCGGCTTCAAACTCCTGTATATGCGCACTGTCACGGAGCATTACGGAACATAGATTTGAAGTAGCTTTAGTAGCGTGTATTTCGCCGTTAAACCCTCCTGCATACAGCAGCGGCAGCATTCCGGAATGGTCAATATGTGCGTGGGTAAGAAGCACAAAATCTATATCTGTCGGCGATACTGGTATCTGAGCATTTTCAAAAGCGTCCTCGCCCTGCTCCATACCGAAGTCCACAAGGAATTTTTTACCGCAGGCTTCAATAAAAGTACAGCTTCCTGTAACTTCGTGGTTAGCTCCTATAAAAGTCATTTTCATAATGATGCCTCCTTATTGATAGGTTACAACGATTATAACATATTTTTCAGAAAAATTCAATAGTTTTTGTGTAATTTATTCAGTAAAATTCTTTTTTCCGAAAAGCCTTGACAAATCTGTAAAAATGTGTTATAATGTTATAGTAATTTGCGGAGACGTATCGAAGTGGTCATAACGGACACGACTCGAAATCGTGATGCCCCTTGAGGGACGTGGGTTCGAATCCCACCGTCTCCGCCATAAATCCCCTTTGCTTGGCAGAGGGGATTTTTTTGTCAGAAAGCTTGAAAAAAACTGCAATATGTGGTATACTTATGTAAATAATTTTTCCGGAGAGGAGAGCGTTAACAATGCGTTCAAAAGGTACTAAGACAATATCAGAAAACAGAAAGGCTCGTCACGAATATTTCGTGCTGGAGACTTACGAAGCAGGCATAGAGCTTGTCGGTACAGAGGTGAAGTCTATCCGAAACGGCGGTGTAAACCTTAAAGACAGCTGGTGTTCCGTTGACAAAGGGGAGCTTTTCATAAGAGGTATGCATATTTCGCCGTATGAAAAGGGCAATATCTTCAACCGTGACCCGTTACGTGTACGTAAACTCCTTATGCACAAAAGAGAAATAAATAAGCTTTACGGCACTCTCAAACAGGACGGACTTTCACTTATTCCGCTGAGTATCTATTTCAAGGACTCAAAAGTAAAGGTACAGTTAGGACTTTGCAAGGGCAAGAAGCTTTATGACAAGAGAGCAGACGCCGCCAAGCGTGACGCTAAACGTGAGATTGACAGAAACATCAAGTCACGCAATCAGTAAAGGCGGTGACTTATGCCAGAATGTCAGGTTTATTTATATGAAGAACAGAAACAGCTTTTATTGAAATATATCCGTGAAAAGCGTTTCAACAAAATTAAATCTCTTTTTATAATAGCTTTAGTTTTTATATATGAGTTTCTGCTTCTGAATAGTGATACTGCGATGACAGATTCATTTGAAATGAAATTTGCAGTTTTATATCACAGTGTAATTATAGTTATGAGTGGTTTTGCTTTTATCATTGCTTTTATAAATGGTTTCGGCAAAACTTTCGGTTTCAGGTGTGACAAAAAGTGCATAGAAAATAACTGGTACACGATTACTTCCGGAAAGTTTGTCTGCCGTGACGAAAACCCACACAACAAACCTCCATATTATATAAGCGACAAATCATATAATCAGTATATATGTCCTAAATATCTTGACTGGCGCAATGCAACCGAAGATA
>CAMWRL010000254.1 GCA_947176685.1 uncultured Ruminococcus sp.
ATTCCCGTCTGCCATCATACAGCGATTGATAAATAACATTCTGATAATCTTTTTTATATACATTGATTACGGATTGGTCTATATCGTACTTCTGAAACTTTTTATCTGTCCACTTAAAATGTTTTTCAAACATTTCTATCCGGACACTGCTTTTATTGTCATTGTCAGTCATTATCAGCATACTTTGTATGTATAATTCTTCATATCGGAAATATTCGTCAACAGTAAGATTATATCTTGTATCGCCGACATCTGTTAATGCACTCCATTCATCAGAATAATTTATTTCCGGATTATACTTTGAAATTCTGTACGTAATCATGTGTTCTTTTCAACCTCATGGAATTTTTTAAGATTACCTTTTTTTCGTTTCTTTCGTACACATCAGAATTTACACGATTGTAATTATGTTCAAGCCACTTAGCGACACCATCGTTATCCTTTGAAGGAATGATTGCAGCAGCATATTTTTTTAAGTCATCATGAGCATTTTGAACAGCGTAGCCTTCATCGGCTAACAGGAACATATCTATATCATTTTTGCCGTCTCCAAAAACAACTAACCTTTCACACCCCATTAAAGCCTGTAAATGTTTTACTGCATTTGATTTTGACGTTTCTTTCGGCATGATTTCAAGCCACTGTTCTTTAGAGTAAATATCTTCCTGATAAACACAATGAAAATCATGTTGATATTTTTTGTATAATGGTTCAAGTTTTTGGGGTTTGTCAATACAAGTGATGTAGAAAATTTTCCCTGACTTCAAATCATTAACCGTTTTCACAGCATTTGTGCGAATATCACCTTTTCGGCTATTAATAAAAACATTCATACCTGGTGTACATAATTTCGGAACAAATGAGAATTTTTCCTCATCATTTATAAAGGCATAAACTATAGGATACACTTCATTATGAAACAAATCTTCCAATAAGCTTTCAACTGAATTGTCAAAATAGTTTTCAATTAATAGTTTTTCTGAAATATTGTCAATAACAAACGCTCCGTTATAAACTATTAAAGGTATTTTTGCAGTCAAGCCCTTAGTAACCTTTTTGGCAGTTACCAAAGACCTTGCTGTAGCATAAGAAAAAATCATTCCTTTTTCTGTCAAGCTATTTATTATTTCATTTGTATATTCTGATGTAATTTCATCGCTTCTTAACAACGTTCCATCTAAATCCGATACATATAAAGTATTCAATTTAATTTCACCTCTTAAAATTCCACTTCATATTAACAACTAATATGAAGTATATTTTCTGTTTTATTAACAATAACGTCATAGCACTTCAGACATTACAATCAGAAGTGCTATGTTTAAGCGTATTTTTTATGTGTTCTTGTCTACCTCGTGGAACTTTTTAAGATTGCCGATTTTTTCGTTTCTCTCATCAAGAACCTTTTCAACGTCAGACCATTCAAGACCCTGATTTGCGCAAAGAACCATTACATGATACAGCAAGTCGTTGATTTCGTTCATAAGTTCGTTGTTGTCGCCGTTCTTTGCGGCGATAACTGTCTCAGTAGCTTCTTCGCCGACCTTTTTACAGATTTTGTCAACGCCTTTTCCGAAAAGATAACATGTATACGAATTTTCGGCAGAAGTGCCATTCTCGTACTGTTTTTTTCTTTCCTTGATTACTTCAAAAATTTCTTCATAAACTGTCATTTTTAATTCTCCTCGTTATAAATTTCGTTAAAGAAACAGCTGTAACTTCCGGTATGACACGCAACACCTGTCTGTTCGACATTTACTAAAAGCGTATCGTTGTCGCAGTCGCCGTAAATGGAAATCACTTTCTGCAAGTGTCCGGAAGTTGCTCCTTTGTTCCAGTATTCCTGCCTTGACCTGCTCCAGAACCATGTGTATCCTGTTTCGAGGGTCTTTTTAAGGCTCTCTTTGTTCATGTATGCAAGCATAAGTACGGTTTTAGTGTTTACTTCGTAGCATATAGCCGGAATTAATTCGCCCTTGACGAAAAATTTGTCAAGGTCATTCAGGTCTATTTTTATCATTCTGTCCCCTCCTTTCTAAGTCCATAGAGATGTTATAAACATAGGACTTGAATCATCTGATTTTTTGAATCCGCAGTTTTCATAAAACTCAAGTTCGGCGTTATACGCAATCACAACTATCCTTAAATAGTCAGAATATTTTTCCTTAGCCATTCTGACAAGTTCTCTGCCAATGTGTCTGTCCTGATATTCGGGATTTACAAGCAGATAATGAATATAAGCCGTCATACTTCCATCGTCCATAGCGCATATCATTCCGACAAGCTTATCGCCGTCCCACGCTGAAAAAACTGTTTTAAAGTTTTTCATTGCTGTTACAAGCTTGTCGGGATAGTGTCCCGATGACCATTCAACAGACAGAAATAAATCTTCAAGCTGTCCGCAGCTAAAGTTATGAGTATCTTTATAGACTATGTTCAAATTACCACCCCATTATTTTTATGAATGTGCTTACAGCGTTCCACAAGTCCAGCCATACAAACGAAAAAACAAAAAATGAACCTATTGTTATAATAACCTCACGCAGCAGACGGTTGAATTT
>CAMWRL010000255.1 GCA_947176685.1 uncultured Ruminococcus sp.
AAAGCACATCAGGCTGGAAAATGTTGATAGTATTTGTGATACCTGCCGCAAGATATTTTATGTACTTGTCAACGACTACCTTAGCCGGATTGTCGCCTGCTCTCATAGCGTCGAAAGATGTACGTGCTGTAACCTTGCCTTTTTCCTCAGCCATCTTGTTCATAATGCTATCCGGACATTCGCCCATAGCTTCCTTAGTCATTCTGATAAGACCCGTTGCAGAAGAATATGCCTCAAAACAGCCCTTTCTTCCGCATGAACACTGCGCACCGTCAACCTGTACAACAGTATGTCCGATTTCAGCACCGGCGAAGTTTGAACCGGAATAAATTTTTCCGTCAATGATGATTCCGCCGCCTACGCCTGTACCGAGTGTGATGCAGACAGCATTCTTAGCACCCTTTGCAGCTCCTGCAACGTATTCGCCGTAAGCAGCAGCATTTGCATCATTTTCAATGAAAACAGGCTTGTCAATGGTTTCACGGATGTACTCAACCATTGGAGTGTTGACAAAGCCCAGATTGCTTGCACGTTCAATAATGCCTGTTTTGCTGTTTGCGATACCGGGAGTGCCTATGCCTACCCATTCAATCTGGTCGATTGTAAGGTTGGCGTTCTTTGTTGCCTGAAGTGCCATTTTTGCCATATCGTCAGCGATTTCCTTAGCCGGACGGGGACAGTTTGTTTTTGTGCTTGCCTTGGCGATGATGTTGTATTCCTCATCAACAACACCAGCAACAATATTTGTGCCGCCAAGGTCGATTCCGATGTAGTATTTCATTATAAAAATACCTCCTGTTAATTATTTTCAGTCCGTGATAACCGGACAAAATACACTTTATTTGTGTTTAATAGCAGGAACACGTTTCAATATACACTCATACAGGACTACTGCAAAGACTGCGCCCATAATACCTTGTGCGGCATTATCCGGAATTGATAATAATGCCGACTGTACAGAACCATACATGAATCCGGCGAAAATACTATAACCGGTTATCATTATGAGTTCAGAAGCCGCAACAGAAATTATCCTTGCTGTAAGAGAACTGAATTTCTTTGAGCAGGCGTTGTATACGTTAAAACAGCAGAACGCCATAAAAAACTTAATAACGAGGGTTGCCGGAGCATATACAGCATAACCGATTATGATGTCCGCAAGTGCTGAGCCGACTCCGCCGGCAAAACCGCCGTACAGTCCCCCGAGTATCCAAGCGGAAATATTCACGATAGTATCGCCCAGATTAATATAGCCTTTGGTGGCGACAGACGGTATCTGTATAACAATTGTTGCAACCGTAGTAAGTGCGGTAAGCATTCCTGTAAGTGTAAGTAAACGTATTCTTTTATCTGAGTTCATAAAAATCACCTGTATGTTAAATTTACGGAAACTCCGCTAAAAACTGTTCCATAGTACCGTTGTAGACGTTGAGGGCGATATATTTTTCCTCGCCGTTGTAGCCGTCAAGTTCGCCCTTGTCGCAGTACTGCCAGAACTTCCATTCTATAAGGTCGGGTTCAAAGTTGACGTTTCTAATCCACAACGGATAGTCACTGAAATTCTCCCTCACGTACCGCAGATACACAGGAAAAGTAGTATAGATTATAGGTTTTACTCCGTAGTACTCCTCAAGGTTTTCCAGAAGCGGACGGAGTATTTTTTCAGCATCTTTCCTGTCAGGTTTGTTGTGTTTTTTGTCGGCATAGTACTCGATATCCACAACGGGCGGCATATCAATCTCGTCTGCTCCGACTACCGAAATATAATTGGCTGCCTGAGTTTCGCCTGCGCTGTCGAAACTGAAAAAATGATAAGCTGATTTTTTTATACCGGTTTCGGAAGCTCTTTCAAGGTTGCGGCGGACTGATTCGTCCACATGACCGCTTCCCTCAGTAGCCTTTATAAAGGCAAACGATATATTCTGTTCTTCCAGTTTATCCCAGTCAATAAGCCCCTGATAGTTTGAAACATCTACTCCCAGAACGGAATATTTTGAGCGATTCAACTCTGCTGACGAAAAATAACAGCTTGCCGCAGTTGATACTCCCGTCAGAAATGCCCCGATAAGAGCTATTATTATTTTTCTTGCTAAAGGTATTATGATAAATTATTCCTCCCGTTCCGAAGTGCTTCCGTTTATTATTCAACATACATTTATATAATACCCTATTTCAGGAAAATAGTCAATAGTTTTTTTGTGAAAATAACAATTATTTATTTTCAGGACAAAAATTCATCAATACTACGGTATTTCAGTATCATTACCGAACAGTTCTTTTAAAGGAATATCATTTTCGATACAATACATAGCGGCTTCGAGCATAAAGCGGTTATTTGAAATATGATGTTTCAGACAGTATTGTTTTATTTTAATCTGCTCATATCCTGTAATTCTTACATAGGACTTTTTACAGTCTGACTTTCCGGATTTATCTGTTGACTTTGAATCTCTCATAAAAAAACCTCCTTTCATATATCAATTATAACATATCAGAGGAAGTTTTCAAGTACCAGATTATGTTTATTTTTCAATACCAGAC